>MTNR01000036.1 GCA_002011495.1 Dehalococcoides sp. JdFR-56
AAGGCCGGTCTTCTCGGCGATGATGTCTCCGTATTTGGCTACCTTCCTCCCAGAGAGAAAAATGACCAGAATACAAAAAATGAGCTTGAGCCAGACCAATGCCTATCTCCTTTGTCTAAATCACTTTATTGGCACGGGGCGGAAATGTCAATATTTGCGTAATTTGCCGAGGATGGTTATAATATGTCGGCTATGCCGCCGTAGACTTGGATTGATGGGGGCTTTTGGGAGCGGGGTATCGGAGTTTACGTTATTTGCCCTGCTCTGGGGCATGAAGTATAATGAAATCAGTGGCCCCTGTAGCTCAGGTGGATAGAGCACCAGCCTCCGGAGCTGGGTGCGGGCGTTCGAGTCGCCCCAGGGGCATTTTAGTGAGGTCAGGAGAACGAAATGTCAGGTAAACTCATTGAGATCAGGTGGCACGGCCGTGGTGGGCAGGGGGCGGTTACCTCGGCGGAGCTGGTCGCCCAGGCCGCCATCAATGAGGGCAAGTATGCCCAGGCCTTCCCCAGCTTTACCCCGGAGAGAAGAGGTGCCCCGGTCCTCGCCTTCAACCGCATCAACGCTGAAGAGCCCATCAGGAGCCGTGCCGAGGTGTACCGGCCGGATATAGTGATCATCCTTGATGCCACCCTGCTTGGCATCCTTGATGTCACCTCAGGGCTAAAAGATGGAGGAACCGTCATCATCAACACCAAAAAATCTGTGGAACAGATTAGAGCCGAATTCGGCATCAATGGCCGGGTGGCCACCGTTGATGCCAGCAGGATTGCCCAGGAAGCCGGCATTCCTGCGGTGAATACCACCATGATTGGCGCCCTGATCAAGGCGACCAATGTTATCACCTTTGAGGGGATAAAGGAGCCGCTGGAGAGGCGCTTTGCCCGGGTGGCAGAGCGCAACCTCAAGGCTATGGAGAGGGCTTACCAGGAAACTGTGATAAGGGAGTAGCTGCAGATGGCTAAGGCAAAGGTTAAACCCAAGGCGAAAGCTGAAGGTGAACTAAGCTGGAAAGAAATTGAGATTGGCTGTTTTATCACCGAGCCAGGAAATGCCACCGAGTTCAGAACCGGTGCCTGGCGCTCGCGGAAGCCGGTGGTTGATTTCAGCAAGTGCAACAAATGTACCCTGTGCTATTACTACTGCCCTGATGGGTGCATTGCCAAGACTCCGGAAGGCTACTTTGTAGCCGATCTATTCTACTGCAAGGGCTGTGGCATCTGTGCTGAGGAGTGTCCCAAGGATGCCATAACCATGGTAGAGGAGGAAAAATAATGGCGAAGAGGGTAGGATTAGAGGTCTCGGTGGCGGTTGGCGATGCGGCCAAGCTGGCCGATGTAGATGTGGTGGCCGCTTACCCGATAACCCCCCAGACCCATATCGTGGAGCACCTGGCGGAGCTGGTGGCCAATGGTGAGCTGCGGGCTGCCTATATTCCGGTGGAGTCAGAACATTCGGCGATGAGCGCCTGTCTTGGCGCCTCGGCCGTGGGGGCCCGAACCTTCACCGCCACCGCCAGCCAAGGGCTGGAGCTGATGCATGAGGTCCTCTACGTTGCCTCGGCGCTGCGGCTGCCGATAGTTATGGCGGTGGTCAACCGGGCGCTTTCCGCCCCGATCAGCATCTGGTGTGACCATTCGGATGCCATGGCGGTCAGGGATAGCGGCTGGATACAGATGTTTGTGGAGAACGGGCAGGAGGCGGTGGATAACGTCATCTGCGCCTTCCGCATTGGTGAGGATAGACGGGTTTTACTGCCAGTGATGATTCACCTGGACGGCTTTTCCTTGAGCCATGTGATCGAGCCGATCATCCTTCCTGAGCAGAGCGAGGTTGCCCGCTTCCTCCCGCCCTATGACCCTCCTCTGCCCCTGGACCCGGAGAAACCGGTGACGGTGGGCGCCTTCGCGCCACCCTTTATCTATACTGAAGTAAAATGGGCGCAGGAGATGACCTTGGAGGGTGCCAAGGAGGTTATCCTGGAGTGCTGGCGGGAGTTCGCCAACACCTTCGGGCGCCACTATTCGCCGGTGGAGAGCTATCGCACCGAGGGCGCCAAAGTTCTGCTGATGACCATGGGAAGCCTCAGTGAGACCGCCATGGTGGCGGTGGACAAGATGAGAGATGAAGGCAAAGAGGTGGGGCTGATCAAGCTGCGCCTGTGGCGTCCCTTCCCCTTCGCCGAGCTGCGTCAGGCGGTGAGGGATGCCGAGGTTCTCATTGTGCTGGATAGGGCTCTCTCCTTTGGGGGACCGGGTGGGCCGGTCTGCTCCGAGGTTAAGGCGGCCCTATACCGTGAGGCGAGGAGGCCAGAGGTGGTGGGCTTCGTCGGTGGCCTTGGCGGGCGGGATATCTCCATGGCTGACTTTGAGGAGATGGTGAACCAAGGTATAAAGCTTGCCGAGGCCGGAAGCGAGCGAGAATTTGAGATATTTGGAGTGAGAGAATGATGGAGACAATGGCAGTTCATGGCCCTGGAATAATTACGGAAGAAGAGCCCTTTACCCCTGGCCACCGGGCCTGCAGTGGCTGCGGCGAGGCGCTATCGGTCAGGCTGGCGGCCAAGGCCATCGGCAATAACGCCATCATCGTCAACGCCACCGGCTGTATGGAGGTGGTGGCCTCACCGTTCCCCCATACTTCCTGGCGTATCCCCTGGATTCACACCCTGTTTGAGAATACTGCTGCCGTGGCTTCTGGAGCCGAGGCTGGCCTGAGAGCGCTGGTGAAGAAGGGGAAGCGCCCGGAGAAGAATGTCAAGGTGGTGGCGCTGGCGGGCGATGGCGGCACCAGCGACATCGGGCTCCAGGCACTGTCCGGGGCGCTGGAGCGGGGGCATGACCTGGTTTACATCTGCCTTGATAATGAGGCCTACATGAATACCGGGATTCAGAGGTCTTCAGCTACTCCCTTTGGCGCCTCCACAACCACCTCTCCGGCGGGCAGGGAGAGCCTGGGGCAGGTGACTTGGAAGAAGAACCTGCCGGCGATCGCCGTGGCGCATGACATACCCTATGTGGCCACCGCTTGTCCCAGCTACCACCGTGATTTGATGAAGAAGGTGGCCAAGGCTTTGGAGGTGAAGGGGCCAGCCTACATCCACGTGCTATCGGTCTGTCCTGTCGGCTGGAGGTGTGCCACTGAAGACACCATCAAGGTGGGCCGCCTGGCGGTGAGAACAGGGGTATTCCCCCTGTATGAGGTGGAGAATGGGCAGTACAAGCTGAGCCTGACCCTGACCAAGCTGGAGCCGGTGGATAGCTACCTCAAGCTGCAGGGCAGGTTCCGTCATCTCACGGAGGATACCATAAAGATAATTCAGGAGAGGGTAAACCGGGAGTACGCCAAGCTTGTGGAGATGGCAAGCAAATCAAGCCCATCCGGATAGTAGACAAGGCGCTCGTTTTAAAACTTGGCTTTGAGTTCGGGGTGTGGCGCAGTCCGGTTAGCGCGCATGGTTTGGGACCATGAGGTCGGAGGTTCAAATCCTCTCACCCCGACCATAGATTGATTAAAGCGGAGGAAAGAGTAGCTACTCTTTCCTCCTAAATTTTATTAGACAACGATATTCAGCGCTGCCGGCAGGACATAGAAACGGGCGGGCAGCTCCCCCAGGAGTTCTCCGTCAGCCTGAAGAGATACTCTATCGGCGGACTTTATCTCAATCACTTGCGCCTTTTTCCAGGTCACTTTGGGGTGGGTCAGATGGGTGCCCTTGTATATCCGCGGTAGGGAGCGGATGAGGTCTGGTTTGCTCACATCACCGATGATAACTACATCCAGTAGACCGTCACTCAGGTCAGCTTCAGGGGCGGTGAGCATACCTCCGCCTCCATACCTGCCATTACTCACCAGGATGGTGCAGATTTTCCCATCTATCTCAGCGCCATCCATGGCGATGGTGGTGCCTTTATTCCGGTAAAAGATAAGGGCGGAGAATAGTCCGGCAAGGTAGGAGATGGTGCCGCTCAGCGCTTTGAACTTCTGGGTGGTGGTTCTCACTATCTCGGCATCAAAGCCCAGGCCGGCAAAATTGGCAAACAGCCGTCTCACCATCTGACCGTTGCTCCAATATTCGACGACACCTATATCCACGGCGAGCTTCCTTGGGCTCTTCAGACAATGACAGGCCTCATGATAGGCCCGGGGGATGCCGATGGTGCGAATGTAGTCACTGCCCGTTCCCGTGCTGATTATCCCCAGCCTCACCTCTGCCAGGTTGCCGGCATCATACAGGCCGTTTACCACCTCGTTGATGGTGCCGTCGCCGCCCACGGATACCACCAGTTCATAGCCCTTGCTGGCGGCTGATTTAGCTAGTTCCCTGGCATGGCCGGGGGCCTCAGTCAGGTCATAGTCAAAGCGCAGGTCAAGGCTCTCCAGCCGGGCCATGATCTCTGGCCACTTTTTGGCCGTCCTCCCCGCTCCAGCAACCGGATTGACGATGAGCCGCGCATATGTCAAGATTCATCATCCTCCTTAAAGGGCATTTGTGAGCGATGGTTTGAGAAAAGTATAGCACATCAGGGTAGGGATGGGGAATACTTGACATAACACACTTTTGCTCCGGCGCGAAAGATGCTAAAATAAACGGTAAAATTATAAAGGTTTCAAGGCCGGATATGAAGCCATGAGTTGGTTTTTAAGGCATTTTCTTCTCTCTCTTTATTATCGGGGGCTGTCATGATACCTTGGCAGCAGCTTTCTCGGATTCTGTTTCTACTTCTTCTGGTTATCACCGTCGGTGTCATTGGCTATATGGTCATTGAGGGCTGGCCACTGCTTGATGCCCTTTATATGACCATCATCACCGTGAGCACCGTGGGCTATGGAGAGGTCCATTCTCTCTCTGCTGCCGGGAGGCTTTTCAGCATCGTGCTCATCATTGGTGGGGTTGGCGTGATGTTCTACGCGCTTACCGTCTTGGTGCAGTATTTCGTGGAAGGGCATTTTCGCAATATATTTGGGAGGCATCGGATGAAGGAGAAGATTGCTAAACTCAAAGGACATATTATCCTGTGCGGCTACGGCCGGGTAGGGCGGGAGGTAGCCCGTGTCTTTGAGAGCGAAGGAACACCTTTCGTGGTCATTGAGCTTGACCAAGAGACTGTCAACAGGGCGACGGATAGCGGCTATCTCTGTTTGCAGGGCAATGCCACCAGCGATGAGATACTGAATGAGGCAGGTATCCAGCGGGCACGAGGGCTGGTGGCGGCGCTGGGCAGTGATGCCGACAACCTCTATATCACCCTCTCGGCTAAGGGGATGCGTCCTGACCTCTTCGTCGTCGCCCGCGCCAGCGCTGAGGAGTCGGAGGCCAAGCTGAGACGGGCCGGCGCCGACCGGACAATACTGCCTTTCCGCATTGGTGGGCGGCGCATGGCCATGCTCACCCTGCGCCCGCTGGTGGTTGACTTCATTGATACCACCATGTACAGCCATGGCCACGAGTTCATGCTGGAGGATATCGTCGTTGGCCCTGATTCTCCATTGCTCGGGGTAACCGTGAAACAAGGGCTAGAGTGCTGTGGCGCCATCGCCATTTTGGCGGTGAAGAAGAAGGATGGCACACTTCTCACCAGTCCCGCGATGGAGACACTCCTTGAATTGGGGGACGAGCTGGTCATGATTGGTACCCGCGAGCAGTTGCGCGTTGTGGAAGGGTCAGTATAATGGCTCAAGGTGATTCCATCCGGCAAAGGAGCTAACGTTAAATTGAAAGGGAGGCTATGAGAAGTGTCGAAATATGAGTGCACTGTTTGTGGCTATATCTATGACCCTGAGCAAGGTGACCCAGAGGGCAACATAGCTCCGGGGACTCCGTTTGAAAAGCTGCCGGAGGACTGGGTCTGTCCGGTCTGTGGGGCTACCAAAGATCAATTTGAGAAGCTGGATTAGCTTACCTTTGACAGCGCGCCTAAGGATGGCTAAAATAAAGACTGGTGCGGGAGTAACTCAGTTGGTAGAGTCCCTGCCTTCCAAGCAGGTTGTCGCGGGTTCGAGTCCCGTCTCCCGCTTTAGTTCGTTTTTACCCCTCTTTCTTAAGACCGGGGCGGAAGGAGTATAATAGGGGCGGTCACGCGGCTCGCTTGGCAGCCGTCTGAGCCGTGGGAAAACAAAAAGAATTATATTTCTCTAAATGGTAGAGGGAAAAGGCAGCCGTCTTCTCTATCGTGAGGTCCAGTATTTCCGTCAGCTCTGGATTTGGGCTCTCGTCCTGGCTTCGTCTCTTATTTCGATCTGGGGTGTGGTGTGGCAAATAATCCTGGGTAGACCGTTTGGGGATAACCCGGCGCCGGATGTCGTCTTAATAATTATTGCCGTCGTCATCGGTTTGGGTCTACCTATCTTCTTCTATGTAGCCAATCTAACCACGGAAGTCCGTGATGACGGGGTGTATTTTCGTTTCTTCCCGCTGCACCTTTCCTTTCGTAGGATAGGCCTGGAAGATATCAGTGGCTTTGCCGCGCAGACATATAGACCGATAAGAGACTATGGTGGTTGGGGCATCAGGTACGGACGAGGGGGCAAAGCTTACAATGTGAGCGGCAACCGCGGAGTGCAGCTAGAGCTGGCAAACGGCGGCCGCATATTACTTGGTTCGCAGCACCCCGAAGAAATGGCTGAGGCGGTCGGAGCAGCCTTGGGGAGAAGGCGGTCGTAGATTCTTCACCGCGGGTGGTCTATTTAGGGGAGTAGGGGACGTGGAAGGCAAAGGTGCTGCCCTTGCCCGGCGTGCTCTCGGCCCAAACGCGGCCTCCCTGCGCCTCCACCAATTGTTTGACGATGGCCAAGCCCAGGCCGGAACCTCCGGTACTCCGTGTCCGGGAACGGTCGACGCGGTAGAAACGGTCAAAGATGTAGGGAAGGTCCTTGGGGGCGATGCCAGCCCCGGTATCCGTCACGGAAACGGTAATGCCATCGCTTCCCGGGGTCAGTCGCACGGTGATATCGCCGCTCTCTGGCGTGTAGCGGAGGGCGTTACTGAGGAGGTTGCGCATCACCTGGGCGATGCGCTCGGGGTCCACCCAGGCCTGTGGCAGGTCATCCGGTGCCTCCAGCCTCAGGTTGACCTTCTTGGCTGCCATCTGGGCTTGAAAGCCGTCAATGACCTGTCGTGACACCTCTTTGAGGTCGGTTGCCTGGGGCTGAAACCGGAGCTGTCCGGCCTCGGCCAGTGACAGGGTGCGGAGGTCCTCTATCAACCGGGCCAAGAGCACGATCTCCTGGTGCAGCAAAGTCAGGTTTTCTGCGTTGGCCTCCATGACGCCATCCAGCATGGCTTCCACGTTGCCTTGGAGTATGGACAGAGGCGTGCGTAGCTCATGGGCTATGTCTGCCACCATGTTCTGCCGGAGTTCTTGGTCGCGGCTTAAGGTGGCTGCCATGAGATTGAAGGACTCGCCTAGCTCCGCTAGCTCGCCGGAGCCGTGTATCTCCACCCGCTGCCCTAGGTCACCCTGTGCCACTCGCCGTGCCGCGTGAGAGACCTTGCTCAAAGGCGCCACGATCTGTCGGGTAAACAGGTAGCCGAGGAACATGGCCAGCGCTGCGCCGGAGAGCCCAGCGATCCACAGAGTTCGTCCTAAGTTATCGAGGAACTCCCTTTCCGCTTGGGCAAAGGTCTGGCCGCCCATCATGCCCCGCATCATGCCATGCCCCATCATGCGCTCCATAGCCTCCATGTGCTGGATGAAGGCGCTGAATTCACTGGAGGTGGAGCGATAGGCCAGTACCGCGACCAAGGCGACCCCCAGAATGGCGGCCAGCAGGAAGGCGGCGGTGAGCCTTACGGACAGGCGGTCAAATATGCCAAGTTTAACCATGGTGCGCCTCCTGAAGTTTGTATCCTATACCGTGAACGGTGACGATATGGCAGCCCTCTCCGGCACCGGCGGCGGCGAGTTTGCGCCGCAGATTTTTGATATGGACATCTACGGTGCGCTCATAACCCTCATACGTCTCCCCCAGGGCCATATCCAGGAGTTGGGCTCGGGATAACACCCGCCCGGGGACCCGAGCTAAGGCAGCCAGAATGCGGAATTCGGCAGGGGTGAGGTCAAGGGGACGGCCGTGGCAGGTAGCTTCGAAGCGCTCCTCATCCAGCACCAGCTCACCATAGACAAGGCGAGATGGTGAGGAGGCTGGTGCCTGGGCAGGGCGGGCCCGGCGCAGGACAGCGCGCACCCGGGCCACGAGCTCTCTGGGGCTGAAGGGTTTGGTTATGTAGTCATCGGCCCCCAGCTCCAGCCCCACCAGCTTATCGGCATCCTCATCGCGGGCGGTGAGCATAATGATGGGCACTTCTGAAGTGCGGCGCACTTCCCGACATACCTCCCACCCATCCATCTCGGGGAGCATAAGGTCAAGGACGATGAGGTCCGGCGCTTCACGCTGAAAGGCTTCCATGGCCTGGCGTCCGTCGGTTGCCTCTATCACTTGATAGCCTTCGCGTTCAAGGTATCCGCGCACCAGGGTTAGAATCTTTCTCTCATCATCTACCACTAAGATTTTGCCCTTAGCCACTGCTGTCTCCTGAGTTCAGAGTACAGACCTAGAATATAACAACCTCCCCAGCATGTAAAGTTGAGGCAGCCCCCAGTCCGGGGCTGCCTCAACTTGTTGGGCTGCCACTTTAGCCGTTACCAGCCGCCCATCATACCTCCGTGCATCATGCCACCACCCATCATACCCCCTGGTCTACCCCAAGTGCCAGGAGCGTATCTGGAGGTATAGCTCGGAGAATTGCTGGAGCCGTGATAGCCGTAAAGGGGAACTAGAATAGCCCGCTCAACCCAGTACCGAGCCTGCTCCAGAATGGCCTGGGCTTGTGCCTCGCTCAGGTAGCCGTACTTGACGCGTATCTCAAGTATCTCGCTCTGGGGGGCAAGTATGGTGGCTATCACCAGCGAGCTGTCCACGCCCTGCTCCTCGGCCACTTGCGCGATGGTCTTCCCCTGGGCTAGCTCGTTCGCTAGCTCCTCATAGGTCAACCCGAGCGTGCCGGCCACCCGCTCCAGGGTTACTGGGTCAGCCAGGCCCATGTGGTGGTAGCCCATGCCCCAGCCGCCACCCATGCCTGGGCAGTGGCCTTCCATATCCTGCCAGTCAGCATCTGACTCCGCAGGCCCGTGGGCGAAAGCTGAAGTAGCCCCCAAGGCGACCACCACAATTACCACCGAAATTAGGGCCACCAACCAAGTCCGTTTTCGCATCTTTTTCACCTCCTTTCTCCATTTGCTTCAGAGCTCTCTTGCTCTCTACCTCCATAATAAGGGGGAAATATGAAGATAGTATGAAGATGAAATGGAGATATTGTGTATTTTTAGGGTTATTTGTGTAAAACAGGTTGGGCAGCTATTAGCAGAGAAACGAGCCTTTTGTGCCAATTAGCACAAATATTGACAAATGACACATTCAGTGCTAGAATGCTGCGTGCTACCCAAGGTAAGACCTTGCCTAAGGCACAGTGATTAGATTACAATAGTGAGAATCGCAGAGAGGGCCTGCTCACGATGGAAGAGTTACCCGAAAGAGGTGTGGCATGAATGTTTGCATCATTGGCTCCGGGCATGTTGGTTTGGTCACCGGGGCGTGTCTTGCTGATTTGGGCAATAAAGTAATCTGCATGGATGATGATAAGGGGAAGATAAAGCGCTTAAAAGAGGGTGTTATCCCTTTTTACGAACCAGAGCTGGAAGCGCTGGTGCACCGCAATGTGGACGGCGGCCGGCTCTCCTTCACCACCAGCGTTGAGGAGGGGGTAAGAGGGGCGGAGGTGGTCTTCATCTGCGTGGGGACGCCCCAGGGGCCGGATGGCGCCGCTGACTTATCCTATGTGGAAGCTGCCTCCAAGCGCATTGCCGAGGCTATGGATGGCTACAAGGCTATCGTGGACAAGAGCACGGTGCCGGTGAAGACGGGGAGCTGGGTGAAGAAGATGGTGAAGCTCTATAATCGTCAAAGTCATGACTTTGACGTCATCTCCAACCCTGAGTTCTTGCGGGAGGGGAAGGCGGTTTATGACTTCATGCACCCGGACAGAATCGTCATCGGCGTGGAGAGTGAGCGGGCGGCCGAGATTATGCTGGAGCTATATCGGCCGCTTGAGGCCCCGAAGATCATCACCAATATTGAAACCGCCGAGCTGATCAAACATGCCTCCAATGCTTTTCTGGCCCTGAAGATATCCTATATCAACGCCATCGCCAATATCTGTGAGGCGGTGGGGGCGGATGTCACCAAGGTGGCTGAGGGGATGGGCTATGATAGGCGGATAGGGCGGGATTTCTTGGATGCCGGGATAGGCTACGGAGGCTACTGCCTGCCCAAGGATGTGGCGGCGTTCATCAAGATCGCCGAAGAGGTCGGCTATGACTTTGAGCTCTTAAAAGCGGTGGAGAAGATAAACGCCCATCAGGTGCGCCAGGTAATCAGGAAGGCAAAGAATTTGCTTTGGAATTTAAGCGGCAAGACCATAGGCATACTTGGTCTCGCCTTCAAGCCAAACACCGATGACATCCGGGAGGCCCCATCGATAAATATCATCAGGCAGCTCCAGCAGGAGGGGGTCAGGATAAAGGCCTATGACCCTCAGGCTATGGAGAACATCAGGCCCATATTCCCGGATATTGAGCTGTGCCTAGACCCTTACCAGGTGGCAGAGGGAAGCGACGGCCTGATCATCGTCACTGAGTGGGATGAATTTAAGAACCTAGACCTCCCCCGAGTTAAAGAGCTGCTCAACCAGCCGGTCATCATTGATGGGAGAAACATATTTGAGCCGGCCCAGATGGAAAAGCTGGGATTTATGTACCAGGGAGTAGGGCGGTGAAGGCACTGGTTACCGGCGGCGCTGGTTTTATTGGCTCGCATCTCTGTGACTTTTTGCTCTCCCATGACTGGGAGGTGATTTGCCTGGATAATCTTCTCACCGGCGATGCCGCCAACGTAGAGCATCTGGTTTCCAAGGCAAGCTTTCAGTTTATCAAACATGATATCACCGAGCCTCTTTCTCTGGAGGGAGATATTGATTATGTGTTTCATCTGGCCAGCCCCGCCAGCCCTCTTGACTTCCAGAAGCTTCCCATCGAGATATTGAAGGTGGGTTCGCTGGGGACGCTCAACGCTTTGGAGATAGCTAGGAAGAAGGGGGCCAAGTTTTTACTTGCCTCAACTTCTGAGGTCTACGGTGACCCGCAGCAGAGTCCGCAGTCCGAGGAGTACTGGGGGAACGTAAACCCGGTGGGACCACGCTCCGCCTACGATGAGGCGAAACGGTTCGCTGAGGCTCTGACCATGGCCTATCACCGGCGGTTTGGACTTGACATAAAGATTGTGCGCATCTTCAACACCTATGGCCCCAGGATGCGAAAGGATGATGGCCGAGTTGTCCCCACCTTCATCGTGCAGGCACTTCAGGGGGAGCCGTTGACCGTGTTTGGTGACGGCTTGCAGACGCGGAGTTTCTGCTATATCTCTGATTTGATAGAGGGGATATACAAATTGGCTCTTTCAGAGATAAATTCCCCCATAAACTTAGGTAATCCTGAGGAGATAACCATCCGGGAGCTAGCTCAGAGAATCACCAAGCTTGTGGGGAGCGATAGCAGCCTGACCTATAAGCCGCTGCCTGAAGGCGAGCCCAAAATGCGGCGGCCAGACATAACCAAAGCCCGGAGCTTGCTTGGCTGGCAGCCGAAGGTAACGCTGGAAGAGGGGCTCAAGAAGACCATAGCCTGGTTCAGAGCTGCCTCCCAGGCGGGAGGTTCATGATGAGATGAAGGCACTAGTGACTGGCTGCGCCGGGTTTATCGGCTCTCACCTCACGGAGAGGTTGCTCAAGGAAGGCTTTGAGGTGGTGGGCCTAGATTGCTTTGCATCCTATTATGCTAGGAAAATTAAAGAAAGAAATATCGCTGCGGCTCTGGCGCATAAAGGCTTTGAATTTATTGAGGCTGACATCCTTGAGGTGGAGGAGTTTCCCTCTGTAGATTACGTGTTTCATGAAGCGGCTCAACCCGGGGTGAGGGGCTCCTGGGGTGAGCAGTTTGAAACCTACTTAAGGAACAATATCTTAGCCACGCAAAAGCTGCTTGAGTTTTACAAAGAGCGGAAGCTCAAAAAGTTTGTCTATGCCTCATCATCCTCAATTTACGGCAATGCTGAACTTCCATTGAAGGAAGACACTGTGCCCAAACCTATCTCTCCTTACGGGGTTACCAAGCTAGCTGGGGAGAACTTGTGCCATCTCTACTGGATAAATTATGGTGTGCCCGTGCTCTCGCTCAGATATTTCACCGTCTACGGGCCGAGGCAGCGGCCGGATATGGCCATCCACAAGCTGGTGGCTAGTATATCGGCTGGGGAGGAGATCACCATTTTCGGGGATGGAAATCAAACCAGGGACTTCACCTATGTGGATGACGTGGTTGAGGCCAATATCCAGGCGGCCAGAAGTGACATTGAGGGTAGGGTGTATAACATTGGGGGAGGGGACACCATCAGCGTCAATAACCTGGTCAGGCTGATAGGTGAGATACTGGGCCAGGAGGCCAAGGTGAGATATGTTGCAGAGCAGAAGGGCGATGTCAGGCATACCTGGGCAGATATAGAGCGGGCCCGAGCTGAACTTGGCTGGCAACCAAGGGTGAGCATCGCTGATGGTTTGCGGAAATACATTGATTTGGTCACTCCCTAGTCTATGAGCTATTATGCGCTTAAGCCCACGAATATTTAAGCTAGTATGTTCCCTCTGTCTAGTGCTGTCCACGTCTGCCTTGGTGATGATAGCCAGAGCGCCTACCTCTGGCTATGAAGTCTCCATATACACCACCAATCTTTCCCCCTTGGTCTGGGTTTTTCTCATCGCTGGCATGGGTGGCAGCATTTTTTTGCTTGTCTCCGAGGCGTTAAATAGAGATAACGAGAGTAACCGCTGGTTGCTTTCCTTTTTTATCCTTGCTTTCGGCAGTCTGATTGTTTTGTTACTGCCGGCTTTGAAGGGATATCTCATGTACGGCCGTGAGGATGCTCTTCATCACCTTGGCCTGATCAAAGATACCATATCGCAGGGCCATTTTGCTGACTATAATTTTTATCCGGTACTGCATGTATTTAGCGCTGCGCTTGCTCGGATTATCGGGCTATCTGCTGAGGAGGTGATACTTTACCTGCTCCCCATTTTCTCTCTCAGTTACATCTTCTCTGCTTACTTTCTGGCAAAGAGCATATTTCAGAAAGAAGGTCAGGTTATTTTGGCCACCGCATTGGGGGCGATCCCTTTACTGCCGCATAGTGGCCTGCTGAGTGCTTCGAATTTACCGGCCTTGATGTTCCCGCTGGTATTGGCGTTGCTGGTTCGAACGTTATTGCCAGGGAAGTCTTTCAGCTGGACATTGCTCTTTATTTTGATCTTGGTGTTAGCTCCTTATTTGCATCCGCTAGCGACGATGGCGCTCATGATAACCTTGCTTGTCAGCTACCTTCTGCAGGCTGTGGCTAACCATAAGTTCGGGACACGGTGGCCAGTCCCGTTCAATTTCCTCTTTGTCCTGGCAGCAGTATCCTCCCTTTGGTATACAAACTTCTTCATCTTTAATAAGGCTATTGAGTGGGCTATCAGGCTATTTACTTGGGATATGGGAACTTCACCAATCCCCAAGATAATGACTGAATTGGGGAAGATAAAGGTCGAGGGGCTTGAAATTGTCACGCTTGCCTTCAAAATGTATGGGGGCGAAATAATAAGTGGGGTGCTAGCGGTGGTCGGGGTGGTGTTGGTGATTCGTTGGTTCACCTCAGGACATAGAGAGATGCGGGTGGCCATGCTGCCCAGCAGCTTATTAATCGTCTTCAGCTCTATCTACTTTGCCTACTATGCTGGTTTGGGATTTGGCTTAGAGGAAGCATACAGCCGGTTTACTCTTTACGTACCTATCGTCGCCATCATACCTGCTGCCTTTGCCTTATATGAGATCATCGGCAAGTATGGTTACGCGAAACTGTTAACCCTGCTGGCAGCTTGCTTGATAGTAATTTCAGCCGCGTTATCTATATTCAATAAATACCCCTCGCCGTATAGATATCAGCCAAATTCTCAGGTCACCCGCGCCGAATTTGCCGGGACCCATTGGATAGTCTCCAGCAGTGCCCCAGCCTACAAGGCTACTTATATTGCCACGCCTCTTTTCCGGTATTGTAGTGGCGTGCATGGGGCTAGCTTTGCCCGGGATAATTCCATTGATCCGGGTTTCCCTTACCGCCGGCCGATCTTAATCCCAGACCACTTTAATTACCAGAATTATCGGACGTTAGGCGAATCATTCGCCGAGAGCGGTTACATGATGCTTTCTGAATTCGATAGGCTGCTTTATCAATACGCCTGGAAACGCGTGGGCAGATTCAAGCAGGAGGACTTTGCCCGGTTGGAGCAGGACCCGACCATAGATAGACTGTACACCAATGGTGAATTCGATGTCTGGTTTGTGTGGTCAGTAAGGTCAGCAACACCAAGCGAGTCAGAGTAAGAAGATGATAGGAGACTTCATTCTCGCCATCACCCGGAGGCTGGGTAAGTGGCTCGGGATAGACCTCGGGTACTACCTAAGGAGTAACTTTTACCTACTCATCGCCCAAGGTGTTATTCTCCTCTGCGGACTAGCTTCTTCAGTCGTGCTGGCCAGGCTCCTCTCCAAAGAAGCTTATGGCCAGTACAACTATATCTTCTCCGTTATCGGCATACTGGCCATATCGGCTCTTCCTGGGATATACGTAGCCATTGCACATGCGGCAGCGAACAACCATGACCAAGTATTTATCAGAGGTACGAAAACCAAGCTCAAGTGGAGCCTGATCGGCGCGTTGGCTTGCCTCGGCGTCGGGCTTTATTACTATTTGAACGGGGACAGCTTGCTTGCCAAAAGCTTCTGGGCGGTCTCCTTTCTTTTCCCATTCTACGCTTCATTTGATACCTTTTACCCGTTTCTCAATGGCCGGAGGCGCTTTGACCTCTCCTCCTGGTACCGGTCTGGGTACTGGATAGGGCTGACGCTGGCGGTGGTGCTCGCCGTCTATCTCACCAGGAACCTGCTGTGGGTGATCATTGCGTACATGGCCACGGCCACCACGCTGGAGGCAGCTTTTCTCTTCATCACCATCAGAACGGGAAAGTTAAACAAAAGCGATGATGAAGCAGCCATCGCTTATGGGAAGCGTCTCACCGGCATACAGGCCATAGGACTTGCTGCCCTCCAATTTGATAAGCTGATCATTGGTTTGGCATTGGGCTACGCTGAGCTGGCTGTCTATTCCATTGCGGTAATGATCGCTGGCTTGCCTAACATAGTGTCGATATTGTTGAGTCGTACCATTTTCCCCAAAGTTGCGGTCATGGATGAGGGCATTGCCTATACTGAAGTAAAGACAAGGATACCCTGGCTGATGATAGGAGTGATCCTCATTTGTGGCATTGGTGCTCTTCTGTCGCCCTACGTGATACCTTGGCTGTATTCCAGCAAATATCTGGACTCGGTTCTTTATACCCAGCTTCTCTTTATTCCGGTGATACTAGGCACGCCGGCGGTGATACTGCGCCGGGGGGTGCTTCAAGCGCGGATGAAAGCAAGGGAGCTATTCAAGCTTAACTTGGTGGTCTCGGTATTTGAGCTGATTATGCTGGTTCTTTTCGCCTTAAAGTTCGGCATCTTCGGCATTATTCTCGCCAGGGTTCTGGCTAGGGCACTTGATTCAGCCTACTCTTGGAGGCTGGCGCGCTAGGGCGCCTTACTAGCGTCCCCTGAGGTCCAGCCAGTGGAAGTAGTTTTGCACCAGAAACAGTAATGGCATGGTTACTCCGTAAAACATCACCAAGATGTCTAACTGATTGAGGATGGCAAACAAAAGAATCAAAAGAAGTATGCCACCGGCAAAGAAGAGGAACATAAAGGCTTCCCATAATACCCTTTTGTAAATGGAGCTTGCCTGATTTAGTGTTAGAGGCGCATACCTGGAACTCTGTTTCAGGTTTTTCAGCAGTGTGCCTCTCCTAGTCTCGCTAAAACGGTATAGGAGTTTGAACAACATTGCCGAGATGCCGAACCAGAGCATATTGATATCTCCTAGGAGACGATAAGTGCCAACGGAAAGGCCAATAAATATCGATGAGTAAAGGATATTGCTGTTGAGGACTTCAAGATAACTCCCATAAGCGGTAAATTTGCCAGTGTAGCGAGCCAGTTCTCCATCACAGCGGTCCAGCAGGTGGGAAAATAGTAGGACTACTGCTCCAACAATAAAATAGCGTTGGGTGCCTAGGGTGAGCAAAATCCCACCGGTTATGGCAGCTATTATGGAGAGTAAGCTAACCGAGTTCGGATGCAGATCTAATTTGACGAAAAGCGCGGTAAGATATACGGAAAAGATTCGGAGGAGCCTTATGATTAGAGATTCACTTTCGTGCTTATCGCAGGCTGCTCGCAGTTCCTCGATCATGCTAGAGGCCTCTTTAAAATCATAATTATCCCCTTGGCGAAATTCGGCCTTGCCTTGGTGATAGGTTGCAGGGTAAGCTTGCTTTTCCAGGTGGGAAAGCCCTCGGTATAATAGTAAAAGTCTGATACCTCATAGTCGTGTCTTTTCGCCAATGCTTGTAGTGAATTGACATCATAGTAGTGAACATGGGCGGCTATGGGTTTCTCGTAGGAGGGTTGTGTACCGCTGATGATAGCCTTCATGAAAGTGTAGAAATCAAATCTATTGGGCGTGGTCAGTATCAGCACGCCGCTATCTTTAAGGTGCCGTTTCATATTCTCCAGAAACAGACCTGGATTTGACAGGTGCTCAATAAGCTCACCAGCCACGATAACGTCAAATCTCCGCCCGATGTCCACCTGCTCAACGTTCCCCAGAATGATGTTATACCCTCTGGCTCTCAGGGCTTCTACTTCTGTCTTATTTATATCTATGCCAACCACTTCTTTGGCCAGCTTCCTGATTTTCTCATGTAGCCAGCGCTCTGCTTTAGTTTCAGCATGAACAGTGCCCAACAACTCGGCACAACCAACATCAAGCACCTCTTTCCCTGCCACAAACTCCTTGATGACTTCCCACCTATCTTGCACTAGCTTAATTCTCATTGTTTTGGCCTCTCTGCTTATTTGATGGCAAACATCCCGGTGCCCGCCTCGGTTAAATTTATTATAACATTGAATAGCAGGTATCACTGGCCTTTACAGGTATTGCTAAACCTTCTTTTTATCTCCCACACTGAAGTTTGGGACAAAGAGGTGCTGTAAGGGGTAAGGCCAGAGAAATCTGTCCGCTTGTAGTCAGCAAGCAAAGATTTTGCTTCGTCATACTCTTGTCTTGCTGAATTGTCCAGCATCAAGTATCCTCCATCGCGAATCTTGTTTAGGGCATGAAATACGCAAGATGCTCTTGCTCTACCGTCGACAATGACCAAGTCAAAACTTCCATCTTGATATCTTTCAATACTCTTGACGTAATTCATGAGGCTGAAACCTTTCATTCGTGTGGAGGTATAACTTTGGCAGCCATAAGAGGGCGTCTCTCCAAAAATCTTTTCTGGTTCGTGTAAGAAATATTTACAGTTTGAAATTCCTTTCTTCCTGAGCGCACTTGAGACCAGATTATACCACTCTTTATCATGCTCAATGGAGATCAATTCCTTAGCTCTTTGGGCAAGGAAGATGGTTGAACCACCTGAACCGTACTCAAACACAGTCATATCAGGTTTCAAATAGGATTCCAGCCATTTTCTGGCCTTGAATGGTATCCATGGAGCTTCATCGCTCAGAGGAGTATGCCAAGGCAATAAGGACCTGAGCCACAAATGAACAGATTGGAGGGAATCAAAGTCACGCCTTCGCCATAATTGCCACAAGGTTAATATTGCCCGCCAGAGGTTTCTAGCTCCTATTATAGTTGCGATTATTGCTGTCTTTATCATCCCGATGTGTCGTCTCTCGCTTGAACTTTCGAGCAGTACTGACTAGCCTTTTTCCTGCCTCCTTCTTGCTATAAACTGTATTATCTTCTCTGCTCTTTTCTCCCAGGAATAGAGTTTGACCTCCTTGAAGGCGTTCTCCACCAGTTTTTTGCCCAGCTTTTCATCTTCAATTGCTCTTTTTATTCCTTCGGCCAAGGCTGTGGGGTCATCAGGCTTCACCAAAGTGGCGGTTTCTTCGCTTAGAATCTCTCTGATTGAAGGTAGGTCACTGGCTACGATAGGCCTTCTCGCTGCCATATATTCAAACAGTTTCAGGGGGGAAGTGTAAAGCCTGGAGATAGCCTCTTCGGAGGTATTGGGCAGAACCAGAACATCGGCGGCGGCTAGGTACTTGGGAATCATCTTCGGTGGCATGTAACCGGCGGTTATGACGTTTGAAATTTGACTGGCGCTGACGAACTCTTTAAACTCCGATATGTCTTTTGGTGTCCCACCAACAAAGTAGGCCAGATAATCATCGTTCAGCTTCTTCATAGCCTGAGCCAGTACATGGGTGCCTTTCCAACGATAGAGGTGTCCGGTATAGCAGATGACTTTCTTATCTGGAGGAATGCCCAGTTCCTCTCGGGCTATTTTTCTTTCAAGATTACTGGGGAATTGCTTCACATCAATACCATTTGGTGCTACCAGTATATTTTCACTTGGAATCCCTTTACTTTGGTAGGCTTTCCCTAGGTGTCTGGTAACAACAACTATCCCATCAATATGGCGTAGCGGCCAACATTTTAAGCTGGCGCCCAGCTTCGTGCTGGGAAAAGCATCGTGTTCCTCAAAGAAAACTCGTTTTTGGTGTAATGGCCGCAACAGGTAAAGAAAAAGGCAGGTGAAGAAATCACGGGAGTAAACCACTTCCACTGGCCGAGTTAAGGTATAGAAGGAGCTTATCAGGCCAAAGCAGAGGCTCTGCTGCCAGTGTAATATGGGCTGTACCAGCTGAATCCAGCGGGAGATGCGGCTATCCAGGGGCGGAGTCAGATTCAAGCTGAAGATTCGTTTGATGTGGAAAGTCTTCCCCACAGCATAGTAGTCATGGACATCTCTTATCTGTTTCATGAATTTGGTCTGAAACCGCCAGGGCACCACCAGCTCGACTTCCAGCTTCTTGGCAAATTCAGCGCACATTTTCATTATTTGCCAGCCGTGCGCTTTCTCCGTTGGGATTCTGGCGTTGGCGATATAAAGCATACTTTTCATCATCTATCCCGTATGAGGTAGCGTGTTATTTCATCGGAATATATGGGCTCTCCCCTCAAGACCTTATTAGCTGCGATAAAAAATCTTATCGGCAGTCCGACATATTTGGTCAGATTCTTCTCCGCTGGGTTCTCGCCCGGAGGGAGGTCTTCATCTGCCAAGAGCTGTCCGGTCCGGTAATCGAGCAGCCTGTGCCACCAGTTGGATCTGGTCCGGTAAAACTTATCAAGTACCTCCAGCCCGTCTTTGACATTATCTAAATACACGTCTTTTTGGGTCATGTCAAATAGTTTCAGGAAGCAGGTGTATAAGTCTACGTTCTGGTCAATCTTGCTGCCAAAGTGGACAGGCATCCCATCTTTGAATTGCTCTGGAATCAGCTTGGTGGTTTTATTTTTCTGATTGATCCAGAAACGGGCACACTCCTCGGCGAGTCTGAGAAATTTTTCCTCCCTCAGGATCCGATAAGCATCCAGGTAGGCATCAATGATGGCAAAGTTCTGCGTTTTATCTACAATCTGGCTCCCCAGTTTTCCCTTTCTAGTGTCCCATATCCCATAATAGCTACCATCTTCTCTCCGGAACCTGAGCAGTGCCGAAAACCATCTCTCTATATTTTCTTTTAAGGTGGCCTCTCTGGTGATCTCGTAAAGATAGAGTATGGCGTAAATCATATTGGTGTTGGACTTCATCAGTTCAGTGTGGCGGTGAACAGGAAGGTTGCGAAGATACGGGTGATAACCGATGGCGAAAAGCCCGCATTTCTTGAAAAGTGGTGTATTTAGCCAGGAGGCGATGATTTTTTTCGCTCCCTCTAGGTATCTGTTTTCCTTGGTGATGGTGTAGAGTTCAGCTAGTTCCTCGGCAAACAGGCCGCATACCGCTGAGAAGGAGGAAGTGGTCAGAATGCCACGTTTCAGCGCCGGGATAACCTTATTCGGCACCATGCCGTGGTGCCTATTGATATAAGTTAGAATGGCATCGGCCACTCCATAGGCCAGGTCTAAGTAGTGCTGCGCACCAGTTAGCCGATATAGTTCCACCAGTCCTAGAAATGCGTCCTGATGCTCATATAAGGATATTACCTGCCATTCTCTTCTTGGTATCTTTTTGTTTTTGTTATGGTCATATTGGGTGACAAAAAGGCCGCAGGGCAGCTTAAAATAAGTCTCCCACAGGTTCATTTGCCTGGTGGTGAATTCTAAACATTGCTTATCACCAAACTCAGTGCCATACCAGCAGATAAAGACAAGATAATCACCGATATCATCAAATTCACTGATAACTGGTCCCCAGCACTCTTCTCGGGATGAAAACCACCGGGAGGCTACCAGACCAAGCTGGTTCTGAGTTGCCCGATACATAATAAAGTCGCAGGCATCCTTGGCCAAGCTTTGTGATAATTCAATATAAGCAGTCATAAGCTATTCGTCTCGGCTTTAAAACTCTTTGGATTTTTAATCCTTTGTCTTCCGCGATTAATTTGGCTTCTTGCAAGCCAGGTTGGAAATGAATATTTCAATGACTTTTTCCTTGCTGAAATGCTTAATCCTTTCCCGTCCTTCTCTTTTCAATACTTCCCTTAATTCATTATCTTTCAGTATATTTATGACTTTCTTGGCGAAACTTGACATATCCCCTCTTCTAACAATGCAAATCATCTGGTTTTCGGTCATGAGATCTTTTGTTCCACCGACGTCCGTAGCCACGAAAGGCACATCCATTGCCATCGCCTCTAATATAACTCTGGGAAAGCCCTCTTCCTCCGAGGGCATGATAAGTAAATCTGCGGCAGCATAGTATTTGGGAATCTCCTGGTTGGGGACACTACCGACTAGTCGCATTGAATCTTCCAGGCCATTCTCGGCAATTTCTTGTCTCAGCGTTTCCATATAGGGGCCCTCACCAACGATAATAAAGAAAACATCTGGAATGGTACGGCTAACTTCCTTGGCAATTTTCACTAAATATTGCGCTCCTTTTCTGGGAGAAAGCCAGTGGACAAAGAGAACTACCTTTGAAGTCATCGGCAATTCCAGTTCTCGCCTGAGCTGTTTTCCATTGAACTTGTCTATCTTGAACCGTTCGAGGTTAACCCAGTTGGGCATTATCTTGATCTTATGCTGCGGGAGACCAAAGTTGGCAACATAATAATTTCGCATCGTTTCCGAGCCAGTAACTAGGAATTGTACCAGACGAATAGCAAGAAGGAAAGCGTAGTCGTCAAACAGTTTCGCTTTGATAGCTTTCCAGCTTAGTGCCCACTTGTGCATGTAATCTTTTTTGAGACCACAGTGCCAGTAAAGTGTGTGCCCACCAAACAGCCGGGTTACCAAAGAAGCAGCTATGGCACTGAAATAAGACTGATGCACATAAAAGGTCTTGTAACCCTTAAGACGAATGATAGTAAATATGGCAAGCCGTTCAAGTAAGCCTAAAGCGAAACTGGCAAATCTAAGGACATAAACACTCTTCATGGCTTTGAAATTAATTGGCTCTACTGCGTCCTCAATTACTAGAAATATATCAATTGATCGGCTAAGGTCATCAATAAGTTCATAAATGTGGAAGTAATGCTCACTACTCTTAGGGGTATACTGTGGGAGGATATAGCAAAGTTTTTTACTCATTCTTTAGCCTCGTTGCTCTCCAATAGGCTTTTCCAGACCTCAACCAACCTTTTCGTGTTGGCCGCAAAATCACAGTAGGCCATGGCTTTTTGGTATCCTTCCTGACCCATTAGCTTTGCCTTTTCCGGATGGCTGAGTAGCTTTATAATCCTCCCGGCGAGCTGCGCTGAGTCATCAACAGCTACGATATATCCACTTTCACCGTCAGTCACGATGTCTCTAGCACCACCCACGTCCGTGGCGACAATTGGCTTTTGGGCGAAGGCTGCCTCCATCAAGGTCCGGGCAAAGCCCTCACTCCACGAGGGCAGAACCACCAGGTCGCAGGCGGCATAGTAGGCGGGGAGGTCATCGTAGGGAATGATGCCCAGAAACCTGACATTCCCGGCGATGGCCATCTCCCCGCACATTTCCTCAAGGTGCGCTTTCTCCGAGCCACTGCCAATGATGACAAACAGCGTCTTAGGATGGGTGGACAGCACCAGCTTGGCTGCCCTCAAGAGGTTCGGTATATTTTTTACCTTTTCAAGGGCACCGACGAAGAGAACCATTCGGTCATATTCACTCCCGAGCAAACTTTTCCTGATCCTATCTCCATCCGCGTGGACAAATTTGGCGATGCTTTCGGCACTGGGGAGCGCCGGAATCACCACCACCTTTTCTGGGGGGATATTGAGTCTTTCGGTCAGGAGCACCTTACTTTGGGTGGCATCCGTTCTGACCAGGTTTGCCTTTCTCAATGTCCATCCCATGATGAGCCGGTAACACCGGTGAAGCCAACTTTGGCGCAGCCACCAGTCACTGAAAATCTCAAGGCCAAAGGCATTTATCTGCAGCTTACAGCCGAACTCTTTGCGCAATAAAACTCCCAGGAAGCCAAGCAGCGCATCCTGAGTGACGATGATATCCACCCTGCTTTTGCGGCAAATCCTTCTGGCTTTGAGATATGACCTGAGCCAGGAAAGCACCTTATGGCCGTAGCTTGGGTAGATGGTCAATTTCTCGCTCACCTTTATCTCAGCCTGGCGCTTGGCCGCCGGCGCTGGCACCAGAATATCCAGCCTGTCCAGATGCTCCGCGTAATGCTGGTGTCTTAGCAGAGTGTCACCAATTTGCCTTCCCTCAACGAGCGTCTTGTCATAGCTGAACATCAGGATATGCATTTAATTACCTCGCGGCTGCGTGCAAAACCCTTTCCAGTTCATCAAGGGTGCTTGCCCAAGTGAACTTACTTTTTATGTTCTCGTAGGCCCGGGCTGCCAATTCGCTTCTGGCATGCTCATTCTGAAGTAGGAAAATAATCTTTTCCTCAAGCTGCTGTCTGTCCCCGGGGGTGACCATTATCCCGGTCTGGCCATCCTGAACCACTTCTCTGGTTCCTCCAATATCGGTGGCGATCACCGGGCATTTTTGCGCCATGGCCTCGATTACGGTGTGCGGTAGCCCTTCGTAGCGTGAGTTTAAAACGAATATGTCTGCGTTTTTTAAGAGTGCCAGCGTCTCCTCATGGCTTAGCCTGCCAGCAAAGATGACATTTGGCTCAGCGCCTATCTTCTGGCACAATTGGCTTAATTTTTCCCTCTCCGGCCCATCCCCGATGATTACCAGCTTGAGGCTGGGGTACTTTTTAGCTAAAGACGGGACTAATTCCACTAGCTCATCAATCCCTTTCCAAGGGACGAGCCTGCCGATGGTAATCAATACCGGCTGCCCGCATTTTTCGTTTGATGCTCTTATTTCCTTGAGTTCAACGGCATTATAGACAACTTCAACCTTGCTGGCGGGCACCTGATAGTATTTCACCAGGACATTCTTAAGATAGTGCGACGGGGTTATTACTTTGTCAGCATGGCGTAGGACGAACCTCTGTATGCGCATGACCAGCCTTGTGTATGGCCCACCCTCTGGCTGGCTGAGAAACTCTTCAAGCGATTTGGATGTTCTCCCTCGGTTAACCGCATTTTCCCAAGCGATGTCCCCGACGAACTTGACCACCACCGGCTTTCGCAGCAACCTCCCGACGACGAGGGAGCAAAGGCCGACGACCACCGGGCCTTGTGCGTAGATCAACTCCATACCTTGAGCGGCGCGCAATAGGGTGAAGAACAATTTTGTCTGTCTTAAGATACTGCCCAGTAGCCAGTAATTTAGCTTCACCGAGATGACTTCTAAATCTTTAACTTCGGGCTCTGAGTTGGTGAAGGCCACTACCCGTATCTGGTGTCCTCTTTCTTTAAGTCGTTTTGAGACCTCCACAGTATAGGTGGCAGGGCCACCTATCTCCGGAGGGAAAATGGGTGTGGAGATGAGTATTCTCACTGGCCTCCCCTCACCTTTAGTCACGGTTCCGCTTCGCTAGTAATGGATTTCTGCTTCTTGAAGATGCAAACCAGCGCCTGCCCCCAGTTTCGCAGGACTGGCATTGTTGAGAAAAAGCTGTCTACTCGGTGGATTAGGTCGCTGGCAAACCAGAACCTGGGAATGCCATAGAGGTGGAGAGGGGGAAATAAGGTACTTGCCCGTGACTTGTGCAGTTTGAACCCACAGCTTTCGACAATCTTGATCCACTCATCTAGCGGGTATTCTTGGTTGTGAGCATCAGGGTTCCATTCTGTGGTCGGCGTTTCTTTTTTCTTTCTTCTCAAAATGAAGCGCCCACACCGGGAAACAAAGCCTGTGAACTTATCATGCATTGCCGGGAAGGTTATCAATAATTCTCCATTTTCCTTCAACAGCCGGTTGGCTTCAAGACAGAGTTTGGTGGGAGACTTTACATGCTCTATGATATCTATGGCGATTGCCTTGTCAAAGCTGCCAGCGCGTAAGGGAGTTTGCTCCACATTGGCACAGATGGTGGTGTAGCTCTCTACCCCGTAAATTTCCATGGCTTCTTTTGACCGCTTAAGTCTGTCCTCATTGATGTCTATGCCGACCATCTCACGGTACTGCCCGGCGTAGACGATCGCTTGTGGGCCCTCTCCGCAGCCAAGATTGATGACCCGGTCATCTGGGTGAAAGGGGAAAAATTCGGGATAGACTCTTCCCGAAAGAAGCTTGCCTTTCAAAAATTGGAATTTATCTTTCGTCATTTTCTCTGGCACTTACTAGCCTGTGATATACTTCATTCACCTTGGCGGCGATGCTGTCCCAGGAGCCTTTCATACACCCTCTCCATCTGGCCCAGGACTGCTTCCCAAGTGAATTTCTCCATCACTGCTTTATATCCTTCTTCAGCGATGTGGTCACTGAAATTCTTATCGTTAAGCACCTTTTTAATAGCGCCAGCTAATTCTCCCACATTTTCCGGGGGCACAAGGAGTCCGTTTTTGCCATCTACAATGATATCAGTGATGCCGCCAACACTTGTTCCTATAGTGGGAATCTTGCAGGCCATGGCCTCAATAAAGGAAATGCCGAAGCCTTCATTGATTGAGGGGCGGCAGAAGGCATCGGCAATGTTCAGGTATTCGGGCAGCTTGTCATGCGCTAGATACCCCAATAAGAAGGCCCTGTTTTTAAGCCGTAGTCTATTGATTAGAGATTGCAGTGACTGTCTTTGCTCACCGTCACCGATGATGATAAGTTTTAGTTCTGGTATCTTGGCGACAGCTTTAATCAGATAATCCAGACCATTCTTGGGCGTTAACCGAGACGAGCTTACTATGATCTTCTCATTGGGTTTATATCCCAGCTTTCTTCTCAGCCTGAGTTTATCCTGGGGGCGGAAGAGTTGAGTATCAACCCCGTTAGGCACCACGACCACTTCTCTGGCGCCGAGCTTTCTGGCTGCGCCGGCAATATGTGTGCTCACTGCATGTATTATATCTGCCTTTCTCAGTGACCAGAAAATAAAAGGCAATTCCAGAGTCCTGATTACCACATTGGACTCTTTATAATCGCCGATGTCCCCCCCTTGGAGGGTGACCAGCAGCTTCTTTTCCCGTTTGGCCATCGCCCCGCAAACCATGGCTGGGAAGATGTGGCTGTGGATAACTTCGTAATGGTGAACCTTATCCAGTTCTATTGTCTTGGCTACCATGCGGAGCATGCAGGAGATGACATCAGCGTATCTCAGGTTCAATGTCTTTACCCGATGCACGTTTACACCATTGATGACCTCAAATTCCTTGTCCCAGTTTTCGGTATAGATGTCAGGTTTACTCCACAGCCCAGTGACGACATCGACCTGATTACCCTTACTAGCCAGATGTTCCGCCAGTCTTTGCATGAATATCTCAGCACCGCCGATCCAGGGGAAGTAAGCTCCCTGCTGCATTAATATCTTCATCTTATATCACTCTTTCTTTGCTAGTGTTTCTATTTCATTATATTAACCCTTGAATGGTTTGTTCTATAGCGTCAAATAAATAATCCACATCGCTTTCCTGGTAGGCTGCCTTTATCGGCAGGTTGATTACTGATTTTGCCAGAAGCTGGGCATTGGGATACTCACCCGTCAGGTGCTCTTTAGATATACCTAGGGCAACTGGGGCATCATGCCACAAGCGGTCGCAGAAAATACCCTTGCGTCTCAGGGCAAGGAGCAGTGCATCCCGAATATGGACGATTTCCGGCCGTAGCCTCACGCTGAAGTTGAACCAGGCGGGCTCTTCGGCTGCTCCAACTTGCTGGGGAATAAAATACGGGCTTTCCCCGGCTCTTTTTTGGTAGTGTTTGGCGATGATTTGCTTACAAGCTACCGATTCCTTGAGGGTGGGGAGAAGAAGGGCAAAGAGCGCCAGAGCTAGCCGACATGGCTGGCGTGGTGCCGGCCACTTTTGGTCTGGCTCTTCTTCCGGAAGCTCTCTCCTCTGGCGCAGGGCTTTGAGCAGAAAATCG
Organism: Dehalococcoides sp. JdFR-56; assembly: GCA_002011495.1. Taxonomy (GTDB): domain Bacteria; phylum Chloroflexota; class Dehalococcoidia; order Dehalococcoidales; family RBG-16-60-22; genus JdFR-56. The sequence continues at coordinate 26,692 of MTNR01000036.1, forward strand.
TGTGGCCCTGAGGTTAGCCAGAACAACCGAATAAGGCCGCCTAGGCTTATATCGCTTCTTGGCGGCTCTCTTATCTCCAAGTCTGACACCAGGATAGCGCCAGAGAGATTAGGAGTTTGTTTGTACATGCTGACCAAGACAGTATCTCCAAACGCGCCCAGGTATTGTCCTTTGGCTTTGGCAAACAGTGCTTGGGCAATGTCTTCAATCAGGTAGATGGGGGAGTCCTTTATTTTCGTCTGTATTGCCTCCATCTCGGCGGGAACACCAAAAGTGTGATTTACAAATAAGGCCGCGGCGTGCTCAAGGTCTTGGTTTGATATGAGACCGGCATCAAGGTTGAAATCATTAAGGCTTACGTCGATAAATCTGGGTTTAGCGCCGGCCTTGACCGCTGCCAGGATGATTGAGGGGCAGATGAAGGCGGGGAAAATGATCTCCTTCCCGGCAAACTTTTCTTTAAACAGGGTGTAGAGGGCGCCTCGGCCATAGCTAAAATAAACTAACCTCTTTCCCTCCTTGGCTATTCCGCTCTTGGCCAGATGCTGCTGGATCAGCGTGGTGTCCTGGTGTCTCGCATATCTGACCATGGCGCTCCAGAGCGTCCCAAAGGTTATCCTATCAGTGACATCGTAACTTGTATGCCTGGACATCTTATTCTACACTCACCAACTGGGCAAGCTCCTTCATGGAGACGTAACGCAGCTGATATTTCTCTTCCAGCAACGAGAACTTTCTTTTCAGTAGCTCATAGTTACTGCTTGAGCAGTAGCCAAGTCTTTTCCTCCCGGGCCATTCCTTGAATTCCCAGGGATGGGTCAGAAAGACAAGATGTGGCCTGACTCCAATTCCCATCTGGAAGGCCAGAACTTCCTTGACGTAACTGAGGAGATGGTTGTCATCAGAGGTGGCAAGTTGGAACATATTGAACACCTCGTAGGAGGTGAACGGGAGGAGATATCTCATCTGAAAGCGGGGGATGGGACTAGCCGTTAGGGGAATGCTCAAGAGCCTGCTCGTTGCGCCCAGAGGTTTGGTTGGCATTGGTGGCACTCCATAGTATGAGGGCGCTGACGAATCAACGCTAAAGCTATGCTCTTCCAGAAGCCGTAGCGTATCCATATCAGCCACTAGGTCAGGGGCTCTAAAGGAGGTGGGTGCGGTCAAATTGTTATTCAGGAAGCACTTTAGGCTTCGCTTGATGAGTTCACGCCTGGTGTGTAAGGGAACGGGGTGATGAGGCAGGAACCACTTGGCTCTCCCCCATAGCTCGTGCGCGTAACCGTGCAGGCCAAGTTCATGCTTATCTTGCAGCCCATAGAGATAATGGGAGAACTTCTCCGCCAGGTCGCCCTGGATGAACAGGGTAAAAACAGCTCCCAATTCTTTAGCCAAAGCCGGCAACTCTTGCAGGAAGGGCGGAGCAGCGCTGGCCGTAGCATCCCTTGCCGATGAGCCGAAGTCATATTCAATGTCAAAGGTGATGGCTACCAGAACCTCGGTGTCATGGGGGATGTCCGCTCTGGCCAGCTTTTTCCGGCGCCTTTGCTTGAGCTTGGCGCAGACCAGATACTGGGGCATGCGCGGGTCAAGAAAAAAATCGACTAGACCAGATGGGGAAATCATATGCCAAAGCCCACCTTCTGTACTTTACCTCTCAGCGCCGGCGGAAGCCGCCTCTGGATGAATCTGCCTAGCTTTAAGGCCACCTCTCTGGCTAAGAAACGCTTGCGGTCGAAGGGGAGACAAACGACGTAGTCCTGATTGAAGGTGGCTCCGAATTTGCTTTTCTGTGAGTAGTTCGTGGAATCGGGGTCAGCCGGGGTCCCCCCGAAGCTCACTATTTTGAGGCCATTTTCCTCACACCACTTGATTAAGCCCCAGCAGAGATAAAAGTAAGTCCGATATTGCGTGCCTACGTCTCTATCCAGCCCGATGAAGATCTGGTAGGCCGTTTTCCTGGCGGGATAAATGAAGAACCCCTCGGCGCCGATGCATCTTCCACCCCCCACCGTCAGTATGATGTTGAAATATTCGGGATAAAGCTCATCCCATAGCTTGCGGAAGAAAGAGTAAGGATGGGGAGCACCCCCGATGTAAGTCATATTACGATAATACAGATTATAGAAGGTTTCCAGGTCATTTATATCGCGGGCGGCTACGTTCTGGAAGCCATCCTTCTCGAAGCGCCGGATGTAGGTTCTCTGGCCACTTTTCTGGGTAAATACCTCGTTCCAGATGAAATCAGAGGGGGTTTGCTCCAAGTTAAGGTTCATAGAGCCGCTCGAAGTATCGATGGTCATGCCCTTCGCCTGGAAATGACTGGCTAAGGTTTCACTGGGGCACCTTATTTTGGCGTAGGTTATGCGTTTCTTGCGGCATAGCTCTGGGAGGTAAGCATTGAGGGCGGTGAGGGCTTCAGCAGCTTTCTCTTCGAGAACTAGCGGGCCGCCGAAGTCAGACTCGGGCAGCGAATCAAGGATTCTGAATAGCTTTAATTTGCTGGTCAGGGCAAAGGGGCAAACCCCAACGAGCTTTCCCTTATCATCCCGGATAACCAGATACTCGGTCTCAAAGGAAAGAGCTTCCTCCAGGATCTTCTTCCACTTGAGGGTGTGGTAGAAGGTTCCCCGGGCAGAACCAGCGACGAACTCTTCCCATTCCTTTTCATCGCGTAATCTTTCCACTAGCATCAGCTTGGTCCCATGACTAGTACTCTCTGCTGGCAGCGTGCCTACGTAGCCAATCTTTAATTTGGGCAGGGCTAAGCCTAGTTCCCTGCTCGGAGCTAGTGTATTTCATCTCAGAGATCACCTTCTCTCCTGGCAGGAAGAGCTTTTCGTGTTGCTTTTCTCCCTGGAACCGGCCAACTACCTTGGTCCTTGATTTCTCATCTCCGTATAGTTCGATGAAGGCTTTGGCCAGGTCTCCCAACCTGATTACTTCTTGAGAAGGGATATAGATATGGCCACTTTTTCCCTTCTCTAGCACAGTGATGATGAATTCAGCCAGCGTCTCCACATCGATGAAAAACCGGGTCATATCCGGGTCGGAGACGATTATCTCATTGTTCCGTCTTATCTGCCGCCACCAATTTTCCAGGACGCTGCCGCTGGAGCCAAAGATATTCCCTGACCTGACCACCATAAAACGCTTTCCTTTATTCTTCTCTGCCTCGGCGAGGGTCAGCTTCTCCACGATGAGCTTGGTGGCACCATAACAGCTGGAGGGTTCTACCGCTTTATCCGTTGACATGCTGATGAAGGTGTTTCCTTGAAATAGCCGCAGTAGCTCTGCCGTGGCTTGGACATTGGTGGTGATGGCCTCCGCAGGACACATCTCACAGAGGTTGATGTACTTCATCGCCGCCAGATGCACCACCGTGTCCACCTCTCTCATGGCAAAACTCAAGACTTCCTCGTTTCTGATATCTCCAACCAAGGGTTTGAGTCTATTGGTGGCACACAGCGTCATCAGCTTGACGATGCCCTCACCGTTTCTGGCGATGGTGATAACCTCCAGGTTTTGGTATTTATCCAGTAGTTTCTTTACCAGCCGCCTGCCCAGAAAGCCACTGCCACCAGTAACCAAAACTCTGTTCATTCCTCTCCCTCCTCGCCAACTCTAATAGGGTAGCATTAGTCTATCTTGCTTAGCTCTTTGAACAATCGCTCATATTCTTCAGCAATCCTGTCAAGCGAGTACTCCTCAGCTATCTTGTCCTCTTGCTTAGCTTCAATGCCGGCTTCGAGAATCTCGCTGATTTCATCAAGGTGGTCAATCAAATGCAGGTTAGCTGATTTTATCTCAGGAATCCCTCCCACCTTGGTGGCGATGACCGGTTTCCCCAGGGCCAGTGCTTCTAAAACAACGACGGGGAATTGCTCTGATTTTGAGGGCAGAACCAATACATCGCAGGAGGCCATCAGAGACAAGGTTTCATGGTGAGGTTTTGGTCCAAGCAAGGCTATCTTTTCCTTTAGGCCATGCCTGGTGGCCGCTCTCTCAATTTTCTCCTTTTCAGGCCCGTCTCCGACAATCACCAATCTAAAATTCCCCCTGAATCTGCTCAAGGCGCTAACCAGGCCAGTGACATTCTTTGCTGGCAGGAGTGAACCCACGAACAGCAGGAAAACTTCTTCCCTTAAACCTAAGGATTCCCTTATCCTCTCCGCGTCCGTGTGCAGCTTTATCTCTTTCATTTCATCAATGTCGATGGGATTGTACATCACTATACTTTTTGCCCTCAGGTAGGGCGCCGCCCTCATTTTAGAGCTTAAAGATGGAAATTGGAGCAGGTCGTGTCTTCCCAAGCGCAGAATGATGATCTCCATTAGACAGTTGAGGGCGGCCAGGACAGGGTTAGTAAGTTTGAACCATCCCCGGCCAACAAAGGAGTGGACGCCGGTAACCACCGGGATACCATGCTTGGAGGCTAGGCATGTGGTTGGTAAAGTCGGCACATAGGCGAGGTTGTAAATGATATCTATTTTTCTGGTGCCCAAGAATTTCCTCAGGTGGTAGTATAGTCTCACCAGAAATATGCCCCTTTTTAGCGACGACCGTCCACTGGGGAAAGGTCGGTGGATCTCAATGCCATTTATCACCTCGTGCCTAGCAGCGCCATTTACCATACTGGTGACCACACAAACTTGGTGTCCCTTCTTGGAGAGGGCATTGCTTAGCTGCCATAAGACCAGTTCCCCTCCTGCCAGCCTGGGGTAAAAGAACTCTGAGACCATAAGAATGTTCATCCTAGTTAGCTAGCTCTTGGTAAACTTTCAGGTATCTGCTGGCACATTCTTCCCAGCTAAATATCTTCTTCTGGCTGTTTTCCGTTTCGCCTTTGTAGACTTTCTCAATCCCTTCTGCTATCGCCTTTGGGTTTCCTGGCTCAACCAAAACGTATTTCCCTGATACCACCTCAGGCAGAGAAGCGACGTTTGAGGCGACCACCGGTTTTTCCATGGCACATGCTTCAGCAGCCGAAAAGCCAAAGCCTTCCGAAAGCGAGGGAATAACCACACAGTCTGATGCAGCGATATAGTCCGGGAGCTCGCTCCTGGGGAGTGGATCAAGCAGCATGACTTTGCCTTCAATGTTCAAATCCTTGATCAGCTTTTTGATGCTTTCATATCTATCTCGTGGCTCATTGGTCAGAATGAGGACAAGTTTAGAATCAGGGATTCTCTGGGAGATCAGGGGTACCGCTGAAACCAGGTATTCCACTCCCTTAGATAGTCCAGGCCTGCCATAATACAAATAGACGAAGGTGCCTTTGGCTAATTTGAACCTCTTGCGGGCGGTATCGTCTCCTTGTCGAGGGGTGAATAGATCGGTATCAATCCCATTATAGATAACCTCTGCCCTCTGATTTTTCCCGGTAAGCGCCTCCAGAGAACGACGAGTATACTCAGAAACACAGATAACCCTATCGAAGGGGAGACAAACGATTGCTTTTTCCAGAAAACGGTGCAATGTTGCCCAAAGCCAGTTCATACCGAGCAAGTTCGACCACATTTTTCCCCACACCTCGTGAACGGTAATCACACATTTCTTCCTTAGGAGCTTTGAGGCCAACCAGGCCGGAAAGGCGGCGTTAAAGGTGGTGGTTTGGATTAGATCGACTTGTCTTGCCCTGGCGATAACTGCCGGGATAGAGAGGAAGGTGAACCAGTATCTTGTCCCTTTCTTAGGGACGTTTACCCTGTGGATTCTGACTCCGTTGATTTCCTCGTATCTCCTAGTGTTCGGGAGCCCAGAGGTAATGACGTGGCACTCATGTCCGGCTTTGGCCAGCAGTTCGGCCAAATTCTTGAACACAACCTCAACGCCCCCGACGTGTGGTGGGTAATATTCGCTGACAAACAGAAGTCTCATTCTTTCTGTAAAAACCTCCGCCCCGGCACCTGAACAGCAGGTTATCCGAAGTCCCGGTAAGCGCGAGAGGGAGAGGGGCATTTATCACACTCACTTCTCTCTCTTTATCAGTACGTGGAGGATTATGCCAGTGAATATGCTGAATATGCCGATGGTGAGAAAGAGCACCGATATCAGGGCAGTGCCCACCGGGAGTGTGCCGCTAGCGGAAGTGATTTGGATTACTCTAACGCCAGCGATAAGGCCACCGGTGGCCACAATGCTCCCCCCAACCCCGAAGAAGAAGAGGGGGCGTCTTTCCGAAATCATGGCCATTATCCGGGCGAAAACTCCTAGGCCGTGGGCCACTGGGTTCAAGGTTGAACCATCCTTGGTATAGGTAACGGAGATCGGAATCTCGGTTACTTTAAGGCCTTTCCTGGCTGCCTCGGCGATGGTCTCGGCGGAGATGGCCATGCCGTTTTCCTTCAAGGATAAGGCGTGTATCGCTTTCTGAGAGAAGCACCTGAACCCAGATTCGGTGTCGGAGAGCTTTTTCTGGGAGAGGACGCGGGTTGAGTGCAGCAGGACTTTCTGACCGAGACGGCGGTAGAAGGGGATGTTGTTCTTCTGCAGCTCCCTCGAGCCAATAACGATGTCAAAGCCATGAGCGATGGGCTTGGTGAGCTCAGGTATCTCGCTGGGGTTGTGCTGGCCATCAGCATCAAGCAAGACGAGGATATCCGGCGCTATCTTCCTTGCCTCGGCAAATATGGTCTGAATGGCCGCCCCGTAACCTCGGTTTCTGTCATGGCGAACCACCTTTGCCCCAGCGAGCTTGGCGACCTCTGAGGTATTATCAGTGCTACCGTCATCCACCACAATAACTTCATCCACATATTGCTTTGTCTTCAGCACCATGGTGCCGATGTAGCTCTCCTCATTATACGCCGGCATAGCGGCAATAACTCTGGGATGGGATGGTTTACTCATTTCCACTTCCTTGGAGGCCATAATGGCGCTGGTTTTCCACCAGCTTGATTTATTTTAAACCATTATAGTCCCCAGAAGCTGTTTTAAGCAAGGCTTTACCTGGAGCGCTAGGTATGACTATAGCACCTGATGTGCCCTTTTGTCAATAGCTGGTGACAAAAGGCAAATTGATGGTCTTCCGGTATCGCCCTTGTCCCTGGCTATATGCTATACTCTATGGAGCAAGCGGGGTATCCGAACGCCATGAGGATGAGAGTTCAAAGTGACCTTATTTGGCTCAATATCGTAACTCTTTTGCTCATCGCCATTATCACCCTCTTTCCCTCCAGTGTCCTGCGGGTGATTCTCGGCTTGCCCTTTATACTCATTTTCCCTGGATATGTGCTGACCGCGGCTCTCTTTCCCCGAAGGAGTGCTCTGGATGGTCTGGAGAGGCTGGCATTGAGCTTTGGTCTGAGCATCACCGTGGTGTCACTCATTGGGCTAGCCCTCAACTATACTCCCTGGGGCATCAGGCTATATCCCGTTCTTATTTCCTTGACTGTGTTCATTGCCATCTTGTCCTTAGCTGCCTGGTATCGGCGGCGCCGGCTGGCTACAGCGGAGAGGTTTGCCCTCTCCTTCCGTTTGAGCCTGGCCCCCTGGCGGGGGCAGAGCCTTATTGATAGAGTGCTATTCATTATTCTCATTATGGTGATACTGGGAGCCCTGGGGACGCTGGGCTATACTATCGCCACCCCTCAAGTGGGGGAGAAGTTCACCGAGTTCTATATCTTGGGACTGGATGGCAAGGCGATAGACTATCCCAAGGAGATGAAGGTGGGGGAGCAGGGGAGGGTAGTGGTGGGCATCATCAACCGGGAGCAGGAACAAGCAAGTTACCGGGTAAAGATAATGGTGGGTGGCCGGGATGATGGTGAGGTGGGGCCGCTTATGCTTGGGCCTGAGGAGAGGTGGGAGGAGGTAATTAGCTTCACCCTGCAAAAGGCTGGGAGCGCTCAGAAGGTGGAATTTCTACTGTACCGAGGCGAGGAAAGCCAGCCCTACCGTGAATTACACCTCTGGGTTGATGTGGTGGATTAACTTAAACGAGGAGGCAGCACGCGGTTGATAAGCTGAGCCCTGGCCTCCACCTCAGCCTCATCGCCAATGACGCATTGCTTGAGGATGGCTCCGGCTCCGATGTTGACGCCCCGCCACAGCACCACCTCTTCCAGGCTGGCCTCATCGGCGATGGAGCACCCTGGCCCCATAACCACAGGCCCCTTGATGTGCACCTTTCGGCCTATCTGGCACCGGCTGGCGATGATGGCTGGCCCCACTATCTGCGCCGAGGGATGAATGGTGACATCTCCATCGCAATATATGCCGTCTTTGCTCAGGCCGCTGATTAAGGCGCTCTTCTCCTTCAGCGAGAGGAGGTCGCAGTTCAGGCAAAGGTACTTCTCTGGCGTGCCCATATCCAGCCAGTAGCCACGGAAGCGATAGCCATAAACTGGCTCCCCCAGCTCAAGAAGGAGCGGGAAGAGCCCATTTTCAAACATATAGTGGCGGTCTGCTGGCACATGTTCCAGAGTTTCTGGCTCGAGGATGTAGATACCGGCGTTGATCCAGTTGGAGGGCACCTGGTCTGGCTTCGGCTTTTCCACAAAGCGGCGTACTCTCCCGACATCATCGGTTTCCACCACCCCAAAGGCGCAGGGATTGTCCACATAGGTTAGGGCTATGGTTGCCTTGGCCCCTTTGCGCCGGTGGAAGGCAAACATATCGGCCAGGTCGAGGTTGGTGAAGATGTCCCCATTGAGAACGACAAAGGTACTGTCTAAGTATCTTTCGGCATTCTTTACCGCTCCGGCAGTCCCCAGCGGACTATGTTCCACAGCATAAGCAAGCTGTACCCCCAGCTTGCTGCCATCGCCAAAGTGCGCCTGGATGACCTCGGGGAGATAGCTCAGCGCCAGGATGGTGAAATCAATGCCACATTGCCTGAGGTAGGCGATGGTGTGTTCTAAAAAAGGCCGGTTCAGCACCGGCATCATTGGCTTGGGTATGCCATTGGTGAGGGGGCGCAGCCGGGTGCCCTCGCCACCAACCAGAATAACCGCCTTCTGTGGTACTGCTGAGCTTCGCATGAGACTGGTTCACCCAAGTTCAGATTGCATTCCTAGATTACTATGAGTTCAACGTCCAGTCAAGCTGGCTCTCTTGACAGATTGACAATATAGGTGTTATCATTATTATGAGCATATGCTCAAAATAATGATGGGGCTGCTACCATGCCCAGACCGATAAAGTGGCGCCGAATCGCCTTTATACCGGAAGCGACTTACTTCAAGCCCGCTGGTATATCCTTGCGAGCTCTGGAGGAGGTTTGTCTCTCCATGGAAGAAATTGAGGCGATACGCCTTAAGGACTTGGAAGGTCTGGAGCAGGAAGAGGGAGCTGAAAAGATGAATATCTCACGCCCCACCTTTCAACGGGTGCTGGCATCAGCCCGGCAGAAAATAGCTGAGGCGCTGCTCTACGGCAAGGCGATAAGGATTGAGGGAGGTAACTTTGAGGTGGCGCCGCAGATGATGCCCCCGGCACGCATGGCTGCTGGTTGGGGCGGACGCCATGGAAAGAGGTGCTGGAGACGGCCACAGACTGGAGCGCGATGATGAAAATCATCGATGATTTGCTGTCAACATTGGATTACGAGGCGCCGGTAAGAGAGATACGCCAGGGGCCTTTTCAGACGGCGGTGCTAACTCGCCGCTGTGGGCTGGCAACCACGCTTCATGAGCCCGGACCCCTCCGCGATAAAATGCCGATAAAAGAGGCTGGCTCCTTGATGGAGAAGAGTGCCCTAGGACTTGCCCGGATGGTTTACTCACCGAGTCCTCTTGAGGCAACCATTGGGATGGCGACCATCAACTCGCTCCTTGATATCGATGAGGCGCGTTGTGTTGAGCTTAACGCCGCTGACCTGCTTACTGAGAAGGGAAGGGATAAGAAAATCGCGCTGGTTGGCCATTTTCCCTTTGTGCCCAAGCTACAGCAGGTGGCTGGGGAACTCTGGGTGATTGAGCGAGAGCCGCAGCCGGGGGACTTTGCCGAAAGCCAGGCGGAAAGGCTGATTCCCAGGGCGGAAGTCGTTGGCATCACTGGCAGCGCCTTCACCAACCATACCATTGAGCGCTTGCTTGAGTTATGCCCACCACAGGCTTACGTGGTTGTCCTGGGAGGCACTACCCCCTTATCACCCATCCTGTTCGATTACGGGGTAGATGCCGTTTCCGGTGCCCAGGTGACTGACCCAGAGATGGTGCTGCGTTACGTTAGTCAGGGAGCAACCTTCCGGCAGCTCCAGGGAATCCGGCGCTTGACTATGATGAAGAAATAAATGAAAGGAGGTGAGCGATATGGCGTACCAATTTGGCCCAAGACTTGGTTCCAGAGGCGGCATGGGATTTGGATTTAGAGGCAGTTCTCCTCCCTGGCCTTATGTGGGTCGGGGTAGGGGAGGCCTGCCCAGGTGCGGCTACTTCTTGGGTGGAGGAGCAGCATTCGCGCCGCCGGTGACCCAGGAGCAGGAACTCACCTTTCTGAAAGGTCAGGCGGCCGCGATCAAGCAACAGCTTGAGCAAATCGAGGCCAGAATCAGGGAACTGGAAGCCAGGGAAGAGTAAGCGCCAAAACTCCATCTGGCGAGGGCAAATAACGAGAAATCACCTCGGCCAGATGGGGTACTTTACATAAAAACATGAGAAGGGAGAGGGTTGATGAAAATTGCTGCGGTATCGGACGATGGGGCCACTCTCAGCCAGCATTTTGGCAGGGCGCCGCTTTATGTAGTGATTACAGTAGAAAACGGGCGGGTGGTGGGTAAGGAGACGCGGGAGAAGAGTGGGCATCATATCTTTGCCGCCCACCACCATGATGTAGTCCCAGAAGGGCGCCACGGCTATGGAACTGGGGCTCAAGTGCGGCATGCCGACATGATCGAGACCATTGCCGACTGTCAGGTTCTGCTCGCTGGAGGCATGGGCTGGGGTGCCTACGAGAACATAAAGCGCTATAATATAGAGCCAGTGGTTACGGATGTAAAAGATATCGACCAAGCGGTGAAACTCCATCTTGACGGCAAGCTAAAGAATTTGACTGAGCTCTTGCACTGAGTGTTTAGCGCTATCCAAAAAGTTCATGATGACAAATAAAAGTGATTCACCTTTTGACAACCTAGCTTCAGTTTATGATGCCTGGTTTGAAGGGGAGGGGAGACTGATCTTCGCCACAGAGGTCAGAGCCTTTCAGGAGATACTGACACTTCTGCCCAAGCCCTGGCTTGAGGTTGGGGTGGGCAGCGGACGCTTCGCCCAGGCGCTGGGCATCCCGATTGGAATTGACCCATCGGTTAAGCTGCTTGCGATGGCCAGAAAGAGAGGGATAAGCGGCTTTCTGGGCAAGGGTGAAGCCGGATTCTTTAAGGGTGAAAGCTTTGGCACCGTTTTTCTCATCGTCACCATCTGCTTTGTCAGCTCGCCACTGGCCGTTCTCAAGGAAGCCCACCGCATCCTCAAGGCAGATGGCAAGGTGGTGCTGGGGCTGGTGCTGCGGGAAAGCCCTTGGGGCCAGTTCTATCAGGCGAGGAAAAAAGAGGGGCATCCCTTCTACCGGCATGCCACTTTTTACAGCTATGAGGAGATAGCCAAGCTCCTGAAAGAGGCTGGCTTTGCTATGGAGAGGGTGCTCTCCACCCTCTTTCAAAAGCCGAACCAGGTTACCCAAGTGGAAGCCCCACGGGAGCGTTTTTCTCCTGAGGCTGGCTTTACCGTGATGGTGGCGGGGAAGCGCTAGCCTTGACAGCCACCGAATAAGGGACATAAAATAACTTGGCATCTGGAACTGGCTAGGTCTAGTTCTTCATTCCACGGGCTCGTAGCTCAGCGGCAGAGCGGTCGGCTCATAACCGATTGGTCGCAGGTTCGAATCCTGCCGAGCCCATGAAATTGCTCTCTCCGGCTTTTGATGATGGGGCAGGCTTTCTTTTATTTACCCAGCCGATGGGCAACCGAAGGGATAAAGCCATATGCCTGAGGTAATCATAATTGGCGCTGGCGTTGTTGGCACTAGCATTGCCTATCACCTGGCAAAGCAGGGCTGCCAGGATGTGCTTGTCTTGGAGAAGGACCATATCGGCTCAGGCTCCACCGGGAAGTGCGCTGGTGGCATAAGGCAGCAGTTCAGCACGGAAATAAATATCAGGCTCTCCATGGAGAGCGTCAGATTTTTTGCCAATTTTGAGGAGGAGACCGGCGCAACTAGCGGCTTTCGCCAGCACGGTTACTTGATACTCGCCACCAGCGAGGGTGAATTTGAGGCTTTTTGCGACAATGTGGAGCGTCAACGCAAACTGGGGCTTGAGGTAGAGCTCATCTCACCCAAGGAGGCTGGCGAGCTTGTCCCTGGGCTCAATGTGGAGGATGTCCTGGGAGCCACCTTCTGTCCTACCGATGGCTACGCTGACCCTTATTCTGTGGTGTCAGGTTTTGCCGCTGCCTCGAGAAGGCTGGGGGTGAAAATCTATGAGGAGACCGAGGTTACGGGTATAGAGTTGATAGGTGATAAACTGAAGAGGGTGCTCACCACCAAGGGCAAGTTTGAGGCTCCGGTGGTGGTGAACGCTGCTGGAGCCTATGCTGGGGCTATCGGGAAGATGGTGGGGCTTGATATTCCCATCCGCCCATCAAGGCGTCATCTCTTCGTCACCGAGCCAATGAGCTTTCCTCGCCGCAGCCTGCCCATGGTGGTGGATTTTCATAATGGCTTCTGGTTTCGGCGGGAGGGCTCGTGTCTTATCTTCGGCATGCGCGCCCCTTTGGAACCAGAGGGATTCTCCACCTCGGTAGATTGGGGCTTCTTCGCTGACATCCTGGCTCCGGCAGCCTTGCAGCGTTTACCCCAGCTCAAGGAAACCGGTATAATGAGAGGGCAGGCGGGGCTGCATGCTGACACCCCTGACTGTATGGCCATACTGGGAGAAGCGCCGGGGGTAGCTGGCCTTTATCTTGCCTGTGGTTTTAGCGGGCATGGCTTTATGCATTCCCCGGCAGTGGGGAGACTTATGGCGGAGCTAATCGTGAAAGGGGAGAGCTCTTTGCCAGAGGCTGATACTCTCTCCCTTGACCGTTTTCAGAAGCCGGTGCAAGCCGTGGAGTCAGCCTATATTTGATTCTGGAGTGCAGAGGAGCATGAAACCGGTTCAATGTCAGGTCTTGATAGTGGGTGCTGGCATCATTGGGCTTGCCATCGCCCGTGAGCTAACTAGGCGCGGGATCAGGGATATCCTGATTTTGGAGAAGGAGCCTTCTCTGGGCTGGCACGCCAGCGGCCGTAACAGCGGGGTGCTGCACGCTGGGATGTACTATACCCCTGATAGCCTGAAGGCCAAGTATTGCGTGGAAGGGAATCGCCTGATGAAGGAGTTCTGCCGGGAAAGAGGGCTGACGCTGAATGAGACCGGCAAGGTTATCCTGGGGAGAAACCAGACAGAGGTTGAGGCATTGCATGAGCTCAAGCGCCGCGCCGATGCCTGTGGGGCCCGGGCTTGGCTTATTGATGACAAAAGCCTTCATGAACTGGAGCCATACGCTGCCCCCAGCCTTCAAGCCCTTTTCTCGCCGGACACCGCGGTGATAAAGCCAATTGAGGTGCTCAAAGCACTGGAGAGGGAACTAGCCAAGTCCAAGGTCACCATCAGCTATGCCACCGTCTTCCAAGGTCTTTCAGAGACTTGCCAGGCTCGTACCTCCAGAGGAGTGGTTCGGTTTGAGAAGTTCATCAATGCCGCGGGCGCTCACGCTGACCGCATCGCGCATCAGTTTGGTCTGGCCCGGGAGTACAAGATACTTCCCTTCAAGGGGACATACAAAAAGCTGGCCGGGGACAAGACCTTTCTCGTTCGGGGGAACATCTATCCGGTCCCGGATCTACGGACACCTTTCCTGGGGGTGCATCTTACCCGCACTGCGGATGACGAAATTCTGGTTGGCCCAACGGCGATGCCTGCCTTTGGCCGTGAGAATTACCGCGCCTTTGCCGGGTGGGGCTGGGAGACGCTACCTATCCTACTGCGGGATTCAATCCTGATGTTCAAAGACCGTGCCTTCCGCCGAGTTGCCCTGACCGAGCCCAGGAAATACCTCAAGCGGTTTGTCTTCAAGGAAGCTAAAGGTCTAGTGCCGGAATTAAGCCCCCAGGACCTTGCCGAGACTGACCACGTGGGGATTCGTCCCCAGCTCATTCATTGGCCGACCAAGAGGCTGGTCATGGATTTCGTCGTGCTCCGCGATGGTGATTCGCTTCACATCCTGAACCCCATATCCCCGGCATTTACCACATCCCTAGCTTTTGCCAAAGATATGGTGGCTCAACTCTTGGGCTAGCATAGTAGGGGAGTTTACATAAAAAATTAAACCTCTGAAGTCTGTTTCCTGGTGTCTTTAAATTTTTATAAATCAAGCCTCTTTGATTATCTGCCCAGCCAGGGATAAAGATTTAGCAAAAACTGGAAACCGAGGATTTTAAGGAGAACGAAAATCTGAAAACTATGTTAAGCAGTGAAGCATCCTGCGGGAAGCGCTAAATCACACGTGTTTTTACATAACATATATAGTGCGCCCCATAATAATCCAAATAGAGTGATTTACATAATCAGAGCCGGAGTAAGGAGGCATAGAAATTAGATTAGAATTTAGAAAAAGGTATTTCCCCCTTTGTCGCCCTCAGAGCTTGAGTTTGGCTCTCGTTTCAGCTACAAGCCTATACAGCACAGCAAATCGCCCTTCGAGACTGAGCGCTACACCTTCTGCCGTCTCCAGATCCCACTGCGCATGATTGTTCCAATAATTATTAAGTTCATCCCTTGCGTCTTTTACTGATTGGCTAAAGTCAGTGTGAAACTCCTCTGACGCAACAACAATAGCTTCCTTTTTTGCCCAAAGCCTGGTTAACCTCTTTTCCCACTCTTCGCTATGCGTATAGGATGACCCTCGATAACCATAGAACAAATCATAACCCTCCATTGCCCAATCTCCGATTTCAATCAATGCCTTTCTTTTATGCTCCCGGTCAATATCTTCATCTCGGATACGACGATTTTCTGTAATCGATATATAGGCTATATAAGCAAGCACCAGTGTAGCTACACCTGCTAATCCTGCAAAAATAGCAGTAATATTTTGTGGAAATTGTTCAGAGATAGCAAGATATTTATTTCTGACTAAGTCGGGCTTATATAGTGCTATCGCAGCGAATATGGTTATTAGAAAATATATTATTATGCCTGCTACTATTAGAGATTGAACTTTTTTCATGCTTACATTCTACCAAATACCAAAAGTCATCAAATAAAAACCCCGAGGGATATGCCGGAAACAAGAGACCAAAATTATCCCCTAGTTATTCTCTAGGTAGGGGGAATTTTATTCAAAAGAATTTTTAGAGGCCTAGATTTTGATTTCAGCGCGTCATTTTGAGGGGGTTAAACTGGGATGACTTGCAGTGGTCAAGGTGTGGCTTATCAGCTCCCGCAGTCTAGCCAGCCCCCATTTTCTAATTGCGGAAATAAGCACCGTGTCCTCGCCCGGGGATTTATCGGAGAGATAATTTAAGGCGGATGTTTCATCCCAATCCCGGTCGTTGCCAAGCAGCAGGTCTATTTTATTCAGCGCCGTAATCCTTGGCTTACCCAGAAGGTGCAGGTCACCGAGGATGGCCTCTACGGTGCGGCATTGCTCGGCGGCATCAGGAGAGGCCAGGTCCACGACGTGAAGAAGCAGCGCCGCCTCATCCAGTTCCTCCAGGGTTGCCCTGAAGGCGCTGACGATGGTCGGGGGTAGCTTGCGGATAAAGCCCACGGTGTCAGTAACCAATACTGTCCTCTGGTCTGGCAGGGTCAGCCGTCTGGTGGTTGGGTCCAGGGTGGCGAAGAGCTTATCCTCGGTGAAGACGTCTGCCTGGCAGAGGGCATTTAGTAGTGTGCTCTTGCCAGAGTTGGTGTAGCCTACCAGAGCCACCACGGGTAGGCCGCTGCGGCTGCGCTTCTGGCGATAGAGCGCTCGGTGCTTTCTCACCTCCTCCAGCTGGGTTTTCAGCCGGTGTATTTTACGGCGAATGAGACGCCTATCTGTCTCAAGCTGTGATTCACCAGGGCCTCTGGTGCCGATGCCACCGCCCAACCTCTCCAAATGGCTCCATTGCCCAGCCAGACGGGGCAGGAGATACTGGTGTTGCGCTAGTTCCACCTGGAGCTGGCCTTCATGGGTGTGGGCACGCCGGGCAAAGATATCCAAAATCAAAGCGACGCGGTCGATCACCTTTACTTTGAGGGCTTCCTCTAGATTGCGCTGCTGGAGCGGGGTAAGCTCATCATCGAAGATCACCACGTCATAGTTGAGGCTGCTCTTAAGCGCGATCAGTTCCTCCAGCTTGCCTTTGCCGAGGTAATGTGTCCTTGAAGGCATCGGTAGCCGCTGGATGAGCTTGCCCACGACATTGGCTCCAGCCGTGCCCGCCAGCTGTGCCAGCTCCTCTATGGAGGCCTCTGCCGGCCAATTGTCCCGGCTCTCCTTGGCCTCCACAGCGACTAGGAAGGCTCGTTCTGGCGCTGATTTGGTCAGAATCGTGGTCCTAATGATCAGCCTCCTCTAGGTTATGTCAACTCATCATTTGATTATCTGGCGGCGGGAGCTACGCCATCCAGATAGCCGTGATAGCCCCTTGACCAACGTGGCATCTGGGATGGTGAGGGACAAGCGCACGTAACCCTCACCGTGCTTACCATACCCTATCCCGGGGGTAACCGCCACCCCAACCTGGTCCAGCAAATCAGTGGTGAAATCCACTGAGCTATAGCCTTCAGGAACCCTGGCCCAGATGTAGAGGCTGGCCTTGGGTGGTCTAGCTTTGAGTCCAATGCTGTTTAGCACCTCCACAATCAGGTCCCGCCGCCGCTGATAGATGGCATTGTGCTCCTCAATGCAATCCTGAGGCCCGGTCAAGGCGGCGATGGCGGCCAGCTGAATCGCCTGCGGAATCCCGGAATCCAGGTTGGATTTGAGCCGCTTCAGGGCATCAATGGCGGTGGCATTGCCCACGGCCATGCCTATCCGCCACCCAGTCATATTATAGCTCTTGGAGAGAGAATGAAACTCCACGCCCACTTCCCTGGCCCCCTCGGCCTGCATGAAACTGACCGGCCGGTAGCCATCATAGGCGACCTCAGTATAGGGCCCATCATGACAGACGATGAGGTCATGTTGCCTGGCGAACTCAACCACTCTATTGAAGAAATCAAGGTCAGCCACCGCCGCAGTGGGATTATTGGGGTAGTTCAGCCACAGAAGCTTGGCCCGGCTCAAGATATGGCTGGGAACCGCCTTCAAGTTGGGCAGAAAGTCAGCTTCCTCTCTCAAGGGGAGATAGTAAACCTCGCCATTGGCCAGCATGGTGCTCACCGAATAAACTGGATATCCTGGGTCAGGCACCAGCGCAATATCCCCGCGGTCAATGAAGCAGAAGGCGATGTGGGCGATACCCTCTTTGGAGCCGATGAGGGGTAAAACCTCTTTGTCTGGGTCAAAGGAGATGCCAAAGCGCCTTTCGTACCAATCGGCCACCGCCTGGCGCAACTCCGGCAGGCTATCTGACTCTGGATAGCGGTGATTGGCCGGGTCTCTGGCTGCCTCACAGAGCCGCTCAATGATATGCGGTGGCGTGGGGATATCAGGGTCGCCAATGGCAAAGCTGATCACTTCTTCTCCCCTAGCCCTTTTTTCGGCAATCTTGCGACTGATCTCAACAAAAAGGTATGGTGGCAAGTTCTTGACGCGTTGTGATAACCTCATTCTCTAGCACCTCATTCTGGCCATTCTCCAGCAAATACCCTCTCCGCCGGACCACGCATCAGCACCTCTCCACTGCTAGGCCACTCGATCTGGAGGGTACCTCCTGGTAATTTTATGTTGACCTTGTTTTCCACATAGTCGTAAAGCTGGGCGGCCACGGCTACGGCACAGGCACCGCTGCCGCAGGCCAGCGTCTCCCCCACTCCCCGCTCCCAAACCCTAACCTCTATCTCCTGCCGGCTGAGCACCCTGGCCACTTCAAAATTTGTCCGTCTGGGGAATATATCCAAGTGCTCCACTTTTGGCCCAAGCTGCGCTAAGGGGAAATCTGATGGTGATTGTGAGGAGAAATAAACCGCGTGCGGATTCCCCATTGAGACCAGATTGAGCTCAAGGTCCCAGCCATCAAGGCTCACCGGATAGCGCATCATTGATTTTATGTAAACTAATTTTTCCTTGCCCTGCCCTAGCGTCGCTGGGATCTCGTCAGGGCCAAATCTGGGTTCGCCCATGCCTACCTCAATGGCGGTTAACCTGCCCTGGCTTTTGCCGAGCTTGAGCTTCCTTATGCCGGCGATTGTTTCCACCGTTATCTCATCGGTCTCGGCGCTGAGCAGCCCTTCTTCAAAAACAAACTTGGCCAGGCACATTATGCCGTTGCCGCAGGCCTCCGCCTCGGAGCCGTCTGGGTCAAACATGCGCATCCGGAAATCGGCCTTATCAGAGGGGAGCACCAGTATCAGGCCATCGCTACCAATGCCAAAGTGACGGTCGCACATGGCCACCGCCAGCCGTGACCAGTCGCGCTGGACATTATCTGTCTCTACCAGGACAAAGTCGTTTCCTGAGCCTTGCATCTTGGTGAACTTCATGCTAGCCTTGCCACCTTGCTTAAAATAGCGTCCTGATTATTTTGTTCACGCTTTAAGAAATTGGTCAATAGCGCTTCGATTTCTGAATTTGCCTTGAGCGATACGTCAAACCAGTGGATTCTCTTATCATTTAGCCGGAACCAGGCATACTGGTGCCGCACCAGCCGATGTGTCTCGGCTTTGATCTGCTCCGCCGCCTCAGCCAAAGTCAGCTCACCGCGGAGAAACATCCCGATTTGCTTGTAGCCAATGCTGGACAGGGACGGCAAGTTAAAATGATACCCCATGCTCAGCAATTTTTCCACCTCAGCCACCAGCCCTTGCTCAAGCATGGCATCAACCCTCAGGTCAACCCGCCGGTAGAGCTCATCTCTAGGTGCAGTCAGCCCGATGATGAGGATGTGGAAAGGTGGTGGCTCCTTGGCCTGGAGCCGGGAGAAGGGTTTCTGCGCCTTGTAGTGCACCTCAAGAGCCCTGATTACCCGGCGCACGTTACGGGGGTCAATGCGCTGCGCTGCCGCTGGGTCAACCCGCGCCAATTCCCGATAAAGCTCATCAGCACCGCTTCTGGCCGCCCGCCCCTCTAGCTTGCGCCGCAGCTCAGGGTCAGGCGGCACTGATGGTATCTTCCAGCCCTCCAGCACCGCCCAGATATAGAGGCCGCTGCCCCCGACCAGTAAGGGCAGTTTATGGCGCTGTTGGATGTCCTTGATGGCTTGGTAAGCCAGCGCCTGATACTGGGCCAGGCTGAAATCCTGGTCAGGGTCAACAAGGTCAATCAAGTGGTGGGGGACGAGGGCCCTTTCCTCTGGGCTGGGCTTGGCGGTGCCGATATCCATATAGCGGTAAACTTGTCGGCTATCCGCGCTCACTATCTCACCATGGAACACCTGAGCTAGTCTAAGCGCCAGCCGGCTTTTGCCGATGCCAGTGGGGCCAACTATGGCAACAAGGTGCTTCATTTCCGATACTTAATCACCGCAGTTTGGGTTACGATGCTCAAAAACTCGGTGGCCTTCAAACTGGCGCCACCGACCAGGGCGCCATCAATCTCGGGCTGATGCATGAACTCGGCGGCGTTGGCCGCGGTAACGCTGCCGCCGTATAGAATGCGCACTTCCTGAGCCCGTTTCTCACCATACCGCTTGGCGATATTCTGACGGATGAAGGCGATGGTCTCGTTTGCCTGCTCACCAGTGGCGGCCCTGCCGGTGCCGATCGCCCAGACCGGTTCATAGGCGATAACCAGGCCAGCTAAATCCTTCACCTCTGCCAGAGATGAGTTCAATTGTTCGGTGATCACCTCTTCTGTCCTGCTGGCCTCATTTTCCTCCAACTTCTCCCCGATGCACAGAATGGGCTTTAAGCCTGCTTTCAGCGCTGCCAGCACTTTTTTATTGACCACCTCTCCAGTTTCATGGAAATACTGCCGCCGCTCTGAGTGCCCAATGATGACGAATTCACAGAGGTCAGCGAGCATCAAGGGGGAGATTTCCCCAGTGTAGGCGCCCTTTTCGGCAAAGTAGAGATTCTGCGCCCCCAGTTTTATCGAGCTACCTTTGAGCAGCTCCTTTAGCGGTGCCAGAGAGACAAAGGGGGGACAGAGCACCTTATCAACATGGCTCACTTTATCCAGTTCCTCCCGCATGGCCTGAACTAGCCGGATAGCCTCACCCACCGTGGTATTCATCTTCCAATTGCCAGCGATAAATGGTATACGCATTTTCCTCTCCTCATCAGTGAAATATCAAGTGAGGCTTGGCCCTCCTCTGCCTGAGCTTAAGCGCCAAATTTGGTCAGCTTCAGGGCATTGGCCATGGCCAGGGTCATCAGCTGCACCGCGGGAAATCTCCCCAGCCCGCCCAAGGCGCAGGCCGGCTCGGAGAATTCCTTCACCTGGTCAGGGCGGCACCACCTGGAGTGGAGCAGGACTGGCACCGGATGCCAGCTATGCCCCTTGAACATGGCTGGCGTAGAATGGTCACCCGCCACCACGATGACGTCTGGCTTGAGAGCGAGTAGCTCGGGGAGGAGGCGGTCAAACTGCTCAAAGATTTTGACCCGGCGCTCGAAATCTCCATCCTCACCGGCGTTATCCGCCGGCTTTACGTGCAGGAAGAAAAAGTCATACTTGGCGTAGTTCTGCTTGAGCGTCATGAACTCCTCTTCAATGCTGGTTCCTGTGTCCAGCACCTCCATACCCACCAGCTTGGCCAGCCCTCGGTACATGGGATAGCTGGCGATGGCAGCCGGGGTCAATTTGTAAATCTCCTTCATAGAGGGTAGATGGGGGCACTGGGAGAAACCACGCAGTAAGACCATATTGGCCGGATAGTGCTCTGCCAGGGTGAGCTTGGCATGGGAGATAAATCCATTGGCCACGCTGGCCAGCTTGCTCGCCTCTGGGCTTAGTGCCTCAACCTTCTTGGGGGGTACCCCCTCCCGCAATGGGTCGGAATCGCTCACCTCCAGAGCCAGCCCCTTGCCCCGGAATACGGCGATAAAGCGGTGCTCCCTCACTGGAGCAACGAGCACCCTTATGCCGCTGATTGACCGCCCATCAAGCAGCCGACAGAGCTCAACGCACTTCTCCGTGGAGACGCGCCCTGCCCGCCGGTCGGTGACTAGTCCCTCTTTATTCAAGGTGCAGAAGTTGCCGCGGGCGGCGATATCCCCCGACTGCAGGTTAAAGTCAATGCCTACTGCCTCCAGCACCCCCCGACCGATGATATAACGGACTGGGTCATAACCAAACAAAGCCAGATGCCCCGGAGCGCTGCCCGGCGTTATTCCAGGGGCCACCGGGTCAGCAAGGCCACAGATGCCTTCCGCAGCTAGCTGGTCAAGGTTGGGGGTTCTGGCCGCCTCCAGCTCCGTTTTTCCGGTTTCTGGGTTGGGTAGTCCCCCTAAACCATCAATGACCAGGAACACAATTTTGCTCGGTGTAGCTACGGAGATCTCTTTGATTACCTCTAGACCGATGCTGCTCGTCAAGCTATCCTCCTTACAGGGCTCATCTTTTCTCCAGCAGTGCTTCTACGCCGGGCAATTTTTCCCCGCTTAAAAACTCAAGCGAGGCGCCGCCACCGGTGGAGACAAAGGACATTTTATCAGTTAACCGCATTTCGTTCACCACCTCGGCGGTGGAGCCGCCACCAAGGACGGTTTTGGCCTCAAGATGAGCCAAAAGCTGAGCCAGTTCCCGTGTACCCCGGGCAAATTGGGGGATTTCAAATATCCCCACTGGGCCGTTCCAGAAGATGGTTTTGCATCTCCGCAGCTCCTGGCTGAAGCTACCAAGCGTCTGCGGGCCCATATCAACAATTCTTCTGTCTGGCGGGATATTCTCCACTGGCACCACCTCGGTCCTGGCCTGCTCGGTTAATTCATCAGCGACCAGCACATCAACCGGCAATATAAGATGGGTTTTCGCTTGCTGGGCCTGGGACATCAGTTTATTCACTGTATCCAGCATCTCCTCCTCAATCAAGGAGAGACCTACCTCGTAACCTTTGGCCTTGAGGAAGGTGGCCGCCATACCCCCGCCAATGAGCAGCAAGTCCACCTTGCCCATGATATTCTCCAGCAGGCTGATTTTATCGCTTATCTTGGCGCCGCCGAGGAGGGCGGCGAAGGGATGGGCCGGGTTTTCCAGAAGGCCGGCTAGGTTCTCAATTTCCCGCTCCATGAGCAGGCCAGCTACGGCGGGAAGGTAATTAGTGATAACGGATATTGAGGCGTGCGCCCGGTGAGCCGCGCCGAAGGCATCGTTGACAAATACCTCACCCAGGCGGGCGAGGGCTTGGGCGAAGGAGGCGTCTCCAGCCTCTTCCTCGGCATGAAAGCGCAGGTTCTCTAGGAGCAGGAGGTCCCCGTTTCTCAAATTGGCCACCATCCGTTCCACCTCTGGGCCAATGCAGTCCGGGGCCATGCCCACCGCCCGCTCCAGAATCTGGGAGAGGCGCTGGGCCACGGGGGCCAATTTCAATCCCTCAACCACTTTCCCCTTGGGCCGGCCGAGGTGGGACATCAGGATGATCTTTGCCTCCCGCTCAATGAGGTGCCTAATGGTGGGCAGTGCCGCCCGGATGCGGGTGTCATCGCTTATCTCTCCGGTCTTCTCGTCCAGAGGCACATTGAAGTCAACCCGCACCAGAATCCTTCTGCCCTCAACCTCCACGTCTCTAACTGTCATTTTGTTCATCATTCACCCCTGGCATCGCTCAAATATGGGAATATCAGGAAAATGGGTGAGAAAAGGGCTTTCCTACGAGGTAGTCCCCACTCTGCCCTTGACCTCTGGCCAAGAACCAGGCGTCTGGTCGGAAAGTAGTGCCAGGGTCTGCCGGGCTATTCCCGCCGCATCCAGCCCATACTTGGCGCGGAGGATAGCCTGCGTCCCCTGCTCGACGAATTCATCGGGAATGCCCAGGCTTTTTACCCGCACCTCAGCGATCTCTGCATCCTGAAGAAGCTTGACGACGCTGCTGCCAAAGCCACCATTTAGCGTGTTCTCCTCAACGGTAACCAGGTGCTTGATATGGCGCACCATATCCATGAGCAGCCCGCTGTCAAGCGGCTTGGCAAAGCGAGCGTTCACCACAGTGGCCTCAATATTATTTAAAGCCAATTCCCGCGCTGCCTCAAGGGCGGGGGCCACCATGGCCCCGATGGCCAGTATGGCCACGTCTTTTCCTTCCCGCAATATCTCCCATTCGCCGATGGGGATTTCTCGCAATGTGCTGTCCAGCTCCACACCCAGCCCAGCGCCGCGGGGGTATCTCACCGCCATAGCTTGCCTGGCCCTCACCGCGGTGTAGAGCAGGTGCTGAAGCTCGTTCTCATCCTTGGGTGCCGCCACAATCATATTGGGAATCAGCGAGAGATAGGAGATATCAAACGTTCCCTGATGGGTCTTGCCATCATCCCCGACGATACCTCCTCGGTCAATGGCGAAGACCACAGGCAAGTTCTGCAAACAGACGTCATGGATGATCTGGTCATAGGCACGCTGGAGAAAGGTGGAGTAGATGGCGACAATGGGGATGAAACCCTGGGTGGCTAGTCCGGCGGCGAAGGTGACCGCGTGCTGCTCACAGATGCCGACGTCAAAGACGCGATGGGGAAATTCGGCGGCGACCATATTGAGGCAATTCCCCTCGGGCATGGCGGCGGTAATAGCCACCAGTCTGGGGTCCTCACGGATTAGGCGCAGCACCGTCTGGGCGAAGACCTGGCTATAAGTGGGTATTTGTTTGGTGCTGGCGCACTTTGCTGCCACACCGTGAAAGTAAATGGCATCACTCTCCGCGGGGAGATAGCCTTTGCCCTTGGTGGTGACGACGTGAACGAAAGTTGGCTTGAGGTGGTAGTTTCTGGCTTGACTCAGTGCTGTTTCCAGGTCAGCGATGTTGTGTCCATCCACCGGCCCGATGTAGGCGAAGCCAAGCTCCTCCCAGATCATGGTGGGCATCACCAGGCCCTTGAATCTGTTTCTCGCCTGCTGGGTTACCTCCCACAGCCGGTCACCGAGGGGTAATGCGGTGAGTATCCGCCGGCTTTCCTCCTTGGCCAGACGGTAGCGGCGGTCAAAGCGCACCCGGTTCAATAGCTTGGCCAGGCTGCCCACCGTGGGGGAGATGGACATCCCGTTATCATTCAACACCACAATAAGCCTGGAGCCAAGGTGGCCAGCTTGGTTGAGCGCCTCAAGCGCCATGCCACCGGCGATGGCCCCATCGCCGATGACCGCCACCACTTGGTAATCATCGCCACGCAGGTCACGGGCCATGGCCATGCCCAGTGCTGCCGAGACCGAGGTGCTGGCATGACCAGTGCCGAAGGGGTCATGCGGGCTTTCACTGGGGCTAGTGAAACCAGATAGACCTCCGTATTGACGCAGCGAGGCAAAGCGCTCCCTGCGCCCGGTGAGCAGCTTGTGCACGTAGCTCTGATGCCCGACGTCCCAGATGATCTTATCCTTGGGGCTGTCAAACACCCGGTGCAGGGCTATGGTGAGCTCAACGACTCCCAGATTGGAGGCAAGGTGGCCGCCAGTATTGGTCACCGTGGTTATCAGTTCTTGCCTGAGCTCAGCGGCCAGTTCCTCCAGCTCCCGGCGGGAAAGTTGTTTTAAATCGGCAGGGCCGTTGATTTGGTCCAGCAACCTTGACATAAATGGCCTCGTTAATCTCAATACTAGCAATGTGACTGGATGATGTCAAGCAAAGAAGAGCCTAGGCATTCCGTCATCATCTTGCTTGACGTGGTAGTATCTATTTGCTACACTGCCCCAAGTGCTGTACCTGGAGCAAGAGCTACTACGTTTCATCAGCGATACCTACAATCTGATACAGTGGCCCGGGGTGGTGCTGCTCATGGCCATAGAGAGCGCTTGCATTCCCCTGCCCAGTGAGCTGATCATGCCTCTGGCCGGCTGGATGCTGGTGAAAGAGCGCTCCCTATCCGCAGCCTATACCTTGGTGGCTGGCTTCTATGGGGCGCTGGGGAATACCATCGGCTCGGCGATTGCCTATGGGATCGGCATGGGGGGAGGCCGTCCCCTGCTGGAGAGATACGGGAGATATATCCTCGTCTCCCGCCATGACCTTGACTTGGCTGACCGGTGGTTTGAGCGAAGCGGCAGTTGGTCGATCTTCGCCTCCAGGCTGCTACCGGTGGTGCGCACCTTCATCAGCCTTCCCGCCGGAATAGCCAGGATGCACTTCATCAAGTTCTTGGTGTATACCTTCCTTGGCTCCTTCATCTGGAGCGTTGGGCTTGCCTACGGAGGTTATCGGCTGGGAGAACACTGGGAGCAGGTGCGCGCTGTCCTGCGTCCTTTTGACCCACTTATCATCGCCATAGGCATCATCCTCATTGCCTTCTACATCTACCGGCATATCAAGCACTCCCGGTCGTCAGCTTGACCTTGCTTGTTGCTTCGTGCTACATTGGAATATAGTGACGCGTCCCTGTAGCTCAGCTGGACAGAGCAGCTGCCTTCTAAGCAGCGGGTCGTGGGTTCGAATCCCTCCAGGGACGCTTTTTAATGTCTGATTGGAGGTTAATATATCGTGCGGGTAGTTGATGCTATTGTGGAGATATTAAGGAAGGAAGGAGTGGAGTTCCTCAGCTGCTATCCGGCTACCCCGCTCATCGATGCTGCGGCAGCGGCGAGGGTACGCCCCATCGTCTGCCGGCAGGAGCGGGTCGGCGTGGGCATCGCCGATGGCTTCAGTCGCATCTCCAACGGGCGGCGCATTGGCGTCTTTGCCATGCAGTTTGGGCCAGGTGCCGAGAATGCCTTCTCTGGCATCGCCACTGCTTACTCTGACTCGGTGCCCCTGCTTCTGCTTCCCTGGGGTCATTCCAGTGACCGGGCGTGGGTGAAGCCTTACTTCAGCGCGGTGCGCAGCTATGATGCGGTGACCAAGTGGGTGGAGCCGCTCACCGTTGCTGAGCAGGTATCCCAGGTCATGCGGCGTGCCTTTTCCCTGCTGCGGATGGGTAAACCTGGGCCGGTCATGGTGGAGCTACCGGCGGATATCGCCGAAAAAGAGATAGAGCCATTTGACTATCAGCCAGTCAAAGTGGCACGCGCTGCTGCCAACCCCCGCGATGTGGATGAGGCAGCCAAGGTGCTGGTGGAGGCGCGCAGTCCGGTAATCCACGCCGGGCAAGGGGTGCTCTACGCTGAGGCCTCTGATGAGCTCTTGGAGCTAGCCGAGCTTTTGCAGGCTCCGGTGATGACCACCTTGATGGGCAAAAGCGCCTTCCCGGAAAACCATCCCCTTTCCCTGGGCACTGGCGCACGCGTGGTGACTGGGCCTGTCCACCACTTCCTGGCCAAGGCTGACGTTGTCTTTGGCATCGGCTGCAGCTTCTCGCGCCATTATATGTCAACCCCCATACCTGCGGGGAAGATACTTATTCATGCCACCAATAACGAAGGAGACATCAACAAGTATTACCCGGCAGACTATCCTATCATCGGGGATGCCAAACTGGTGCTGCGCCAGTTCATTGAGGCGGTTAAAGAGCGCCTGGGCGCTCACGGCCGCCGGGATAAAAGCTCCGTAGCTGAGGAAATAAAGAAGGTGAGGGAGACATGGCTCAAGCAGTGGCTGCCCAAGCTCACCTCGGATGAAGTGCCGATAAACCCCTACCGGGTCATCTGGGAGCTAGTGCACACCATTGACCCCAAAGATGCCATCGTTACCCATGACGCCGGCAGCCCCCGTGACCAGCTGGTGCCTTTCTACCCGGCAGTAAGCCCGAGGGGTTACATTGGCTGGGGCAAATCCCACGGATTGGGCACTGGGCTGGGGCTCAACATCGGCGCCAAATTAGCCCAGCCGGACAAAGTTACCATCAACTTCATGGGGGATGCTGCCTTTGGCATGGTGGGGCTGGACTTTGAGACCGCGGTGCGCAATAGAATACCCATCATAACCGTGGTGCTGAATAACTTCTCCATGGCGATAGAGACCACGAGCATGCCGGTCTCCCATGAGCTCTACCGCGCCCGAGACATCGGCGGTAATTACGCTGATATGGGCCGCGCCATGGGCGGCTACGCCGAGCGAATCGAAAACCCCGCCGAGATTGCGCCGGCGTTCCAGCGTGCCCGCCGGGTAACTCAGGAAGAGGGACGTCCGGTATTGCTTGAGTTCATCACTAGCGAGGAGATTGACTATTCCCTGATGTAGCTGGGGGAGAGTGTTTCCCAGAGATTCAGACAGAGGGGAAAACATAACCAGACCGCATGGCGGCGAACAGGTAGGTGGTGACATAGCCGCGGAAGGGTGACCAGCGATGGGAATACTCCAGTGCCTCTTCTGGTCGGAGCGGGGTGCCTGCGTTCAGCAGTTGTCCCATGATTCGGCAGAGGGCAAGGTCACCATGGGGAAAGCCATCAGCGCGCCCTAGCGCCCGAATGAGGAGCCACTGGGCTGTCCACAATCCTACCCCACGGATATCGGTTAGCGCTCGTATTACCTCTTCATCAGGCTGCGTGTGCAAATTCTCCAGCTCCAGCGCCCCTGAGGCAACTTTGGCTGAGATATCAACGATATACTGAGACTTTCTGGTGCTGAACCCTAGCCTGCGCAGGCCCTCCACGCCTGCTATCGCCAAATCGCTGGGGCGCGGGAAACTGTGATAGATAACCCCTGATATTTCCATTGCTGGCCCGTAAGTCTCAATGAGCAGAGTGCGCATCACCCGGGCCACGTGGGAGCTGATCTGCTGCCCTAGGATGGCTATGATCAGAGCTTCATACACCGATGCAGTGTGAGGGATGTGGAGCCCTCGTAGCGCTGGCACCAGTGGCGCCAGCGCTGGGTCATCTTGGGCCAGGTGATAAAAAGGGGTGACATCCTGGCCGATGCCCAGTATCCAGGCCACCTGGTCTTGCGCCTTGGCTATGGCTGTCTGGTCCAAGGCAGGGCTGGCTAGCTCCAGCTCCAATAGTGGTGATTCCACCGTGCCTAAAGAGCGCACGCTGGCTAGGCACAGGCGGTCGTCTAGGTTCAGCAGCCGCCGGAAGATGCCGCCTTCAAAGCTATCACCGCCATAGCGGCCACGGAAAAAGGTGGCGTAAGCCGCGGTGAGATCAAAGTTATAGGGTGGCGTGGGCACCAAGGTGACGGTGGTTCTCTCCATAGAAAAGACTCCGGAAAGGTGCAAGTCTTAAATATTGGGCTTTTGTTGCCGCGCCGCAGCTTCCAGGTCAAGGAGAGCCCGTTTTCTCTCCAGCCCACCCCCGTAGCCAACCAATTCTCCACCGGCGCCGATGACCCGGTGACAGGGCACGATGATGGAGACCGGATTGGTCCCGATGGCCCGCCCTACCGCCCGGCTGGCGGCGGGATGGCCCAGGGCTCTGGCTATCTGACCATAGGAGCGAGTCTCCCCATAGGGGATTTCCTGCAGAAACTCCCATACCTGGCGCTGGAAGATGGTGCCCCGAAGGTCCAGGGGTACGCTGAACTGATGCAGCTTTCCCGCGAAGTAAGCGTCAAGCTGGGAAGCAGCCTCAAGGTTATGGCCATCCCCATCCTGTACCAGAATGTCCTCTTTTTCCCATCGGGCAAGGCGTCTCTCAAAGCGCCCCTCTGTGGCCACGCAGACAACTCCACGCTCAGAGCTAGCTAGGACATACGTCCCCAGCGGGCTTTCATAGTGTCTGATCAGGAATATTTCCCTCACTGCTTTCTCCTTCAGCCTCATTGAGGCTCCTTATCAAATCCTCGCGGCTGGTCATGGCTGCTACCTTTTCCAGGAACTCTTTGAGGGAAGCGCTCTGGCTTCTCAGCTGCTTCAGCTCAAACCCGATGGGGCTGATTGAGGTTGGCCGGTCGGCATAGGTGCCATAGAAGGCGAAATAGGCCTGGTTTAATTTTCTGATGTAGTAGCCTTTGGCCTCGAGGCGCTGGCGCTCCTTCTCCATGAACTCCTCGGCCTGCTCTACCTCACCTCGGGCCAAGAGTTCATCTACCTTTTTTCTTATCTCCCTCATCTCCCGGTTGAAATCAAACCCCAGCGTCTTTTCCCCAGATTGTCCAGCTTCCTTCTTGCTCTCAGGGTAGTAACTTGCCACTACCAAGTCCCCGATTTCCTTGCTCACCATGCTGGCCACGGTCTCGTTCATGGTGGCGATCTCATAATCCCGGCGCAGCCCGGTCAAATCCAATAGGTAGAAAAATCCCAAAGGCTTGAAGGCGAGGTATTGGTGCAGCCACTCTTCAGCAGCCGTGTCAACGGCAAACCGCAGGCTGGCCTCATTGCTGACGAAGGCGGGGTAGGTACCGCCAAAGCCACCCAGCCCTACCACCAGAGAGGAGACGCCCAGCTCGTCAACCGCAGCCTCAATGCGTTCCATCTCCTTTAGGCTCATCTCCTGCCGGAGGGTGATTTCCCTCATGCTCTCAATCCTGTCCCGGGGTGAGACTACCAGCAGGTGGGGGGGCTTATCCAGCTTGAAATCAACAGGCGGGAAGCTGAACTTTAGCTTGAGGTACTTCTCCAGCGGGTTATAGATGCCCTGCTGGCGCAGAATCTCCTTTATCTGCTCGCTGATTATCCCCTCCACCGTGCTCTCTAAAGCTAGCTTCTGTGCCTCCAATCTACTTAGTTCCGCCTCGAGTGAGGCGATATCACCCTCTTTATCGCCTCGCTTGACCATCTCTATCTCTTGCTTCAGGGATTTGATGCGCTCTACATAAGAGAAATACTCGCTGACTTTGCCGGCGGCATCATCAATTTCTTTCTCTCGGCTGAAAATGGACTCCCTTGCCTCATGCCAGAGAGCCCTGAATTCCCACCCGGCGAAGCTGAAGCGGTATGGCTTCACGATTGAGCTGAGCTGAGCGTTGAAATCCCGGCCGGGCTGGCAACTTACTGTGCCGAGTAAGGAGAACAGAAGTCCAGCGATGACGAACAATTCTATCTTCAACTTGCGCCCTTCTCCGCCTGAATGATGGTTCCACAAACGCAGCCTGGGGAAGCCTGAAAATGCCAAAAGAGAGAAAAAATCCGTGGCCTTTCCCATAGCCCCGGGACGGTTACGTCATTCTGACCGTGATTTTGGCCAGCTCCCAGGTGTACTCGTAGAGGTGCAAGCCCTTGCTCATGGCGATGATCTCACCATCATCAACCCCTATCTCACTGGCCATATACTCTTTCAAGAGCTGGATTGCCGCCAGGTTTGAGGGAAAGCCAGCCCACAGGTCCCAAGAGCGGAAGTAAACCACAAAATTTAGCTTGTTATCACGGATTCTGGTGTCTATCGCCCTCAAGCACGGTGGGTCAGGGAGGAAAATGGACCGCTCATCACCCACCGCCATGAAGGCTTGGTTAGTGTTGTGGCCATCTTCCTTGTACATCCGGATGACCTCGGCGATCTGTGTTTCCAGATACTGGCCATAGGTGTACTGCTCGCCCTCTTTGCGATGGGCGGTCATCAAATAGGGCAGGTACTCTTCAATATACTCCATGGTGCTGGGCGGTGGCACCCCCTGGGGCACATCGGGGATTATCGGCCTTGTCCCCGGGTACTTTATATGGAGCACGACGAAGTCAAGCTCCTTGCGCCGCTGTCCGGCGTAGCTTCCCCGCTCAATCTTGTATTCATAGCCATCGGTCAGGGTCTTGCACAGACAGCGAAACCAGGCTTCAGAGAGGTCTCTGGCCTCAATCAATTCAATCTTCATCGCCTTCTTCTCCTGAAAAGGGCGAAAAATCTATCCTCGTACTCGCTAAACAAATTCCAGCGGTCAAGTTCGTTTTTTAGCTCGTGCGGGTCATACTCCCCCTTCATCGTCTTGGTGAAGAGCTCCTCAATCCTCAGCCTGGCGTCAATAGGGACACCGCTGGAATCTACCTCCAGAAGACCTCTCGCCCCCAGCTGGGATAGATTATGCGGCAGAGACCCTCTGGTCACCTCATAGATGAACTTGAGCAAGGATACGTCCCAGAGCTCGTCCTCCCCCTTGATGATGGAGGTCAAGGGGTCGCCCCGCCTATCAATCTCAGCATTCAGCTTGGCTACCACAGTCTGCCAGTGCTCCGAGACGATGTTGAGCTTCTTGGGCTCATTGCGATAGGTGTAGTAAAGGCCAGGAGCATCCGGGCCATGCCTTCTGATGAGCTCCTCAAGGTAGCTTCGGGCCTCTGAGCTGAACCCTTCAAGCCGGGAAAGATAGTAAGGGGTGACGATTCTGGGCCTCTCCGCAATCACCCTGCCCTCCCTGACCACCGTCTCATTGGTATCCTTGGTCAGCTCAGCGTAGGCCGGCTCGGTGACCAGGTAATAATAGATATTGGTGGTGCCAAAGGTAGCCAGGCTCTGCTTGGGCAGCCTCAAGACCTCGGTATGCCTCACCGCGTACTGGATTCGGTCGTCGTTGAGCGTCATCGTCCCTCCCTTAAGGTATGGCGGCTAGCTCATGCTTGTACTCATCCAGAAGCTTGATGTATTGAGCATCCAGCTGAGCCAGTACCCGGCGCCACTCCTCCTGAAACTGGGGCTGGCTCTCCACATCTATCCTGACCCCAGCAAGCGGCCCCAGTTGCTGTCGCAGCGCCTGCTCTATCCTGGCTTCCACCTCAGCCTTCAGTGACTCATAGGCCTGCCTTCTTTGCTGCTCCCCTTGCTCTGCGTAGTGCTCAAAGATACGCCTTATCCGGCTGTAGACATTTTCTACGCTCACCTTATCGTTCTTCAGAACTTTTAACCCGTCCATGGCTTTTTTGTTGCTTCTTCTGGCAGCTTCATTTCTGGGCAGGTCTATATTCCTGATCAGTATCTCCTGCGCCCCCTGAGCGACGTAGCTCCGGGCCTTCTCCTCATACTTGCCTAGCTCAGCGAGCAGATTGATATCCTGCTTGAGGTATCTGGTGGCCAGCTTCTCCCCTTCTGGGAGGTATTTCCACCTCAAACGCTCCTCCTCGGTCGCCTCCCCCAGCTTTTCCACCTTCTCCATGGCTATTTCCAGAGCGCTCTTTATCTCCTTACCCATGCTAAAGCTCCCCCAAAGTGCGATAGCCGCTTCCTTGCCAATGGCTTCCCTCTTTAAGTATTATACTAAATGCTCAAGGAAGCTTAAAGCCTGATACTAGAGTAGGTGGATGTCCAAGGTATGAGCCAGCCAGCGCCAATCTATCTTCCCCTGCCGAGCCGAAAAGGCAGCATGCCGCTTGAGGAAGCCATCGCCTGCAGGGAGTCAATAAGGCACTTTACCTCCCAGAGCATCTCCCAATCAGCGCTATCCCAGCTGCTGTGGGCTGCCCAGGGCACAAGCGATGCTTCTTGGCGCCGAACCGTGCCCAGCGCCGGAGCCACCTACCCACTGGAGGTATTCGTCGTCTGCGGTGCTGGCGGCGTGGAGGATATCAACGAGGGCGTATATCACTACCATACGGATAGCCATTCTCTGACGCTGCACCTCAAAGGGGAGGTAAGGTATGCCCTGGCCAGAGCGGCACTCAGCCAGGAGTATATCTATGAAGCCCCGCTGGATATCGTCATCTGTGCCCTATACCAGCGGACCACTAGCTACTATGGGACCAGGGGAGAGAGGTATGTTCACATGGAGATCGGCCATGCCGGGCAGAATATTTACCTTCAGGCCACGGCGCTTGGATTAGGGACAGTGGCCATTGGCGCTTTTCATGACGAGGCAGTGAGGGAAGCCCTGCAGCTAGATAAGGAGTACCGCCCTTTATACATCATGCCCGTGGGCAAGCCCGCATGAAATCAGGGAACTGGATTTAAGGCCAGAGACAAATCTATAATAAAAAAAGCTAATAAGAGTCAACAAGGAGGGAGTTATGCATCAGAACTGGAAGTTTCATCACGTATCGGTGGTGGTCAGGGACATGCAGAAAGCCATTGAGTTCTACCAGACCTTGGGCATAGGGCCATTCCCGCCCCTGCTCGGGCCGGAGGGAACGGTACCCTTAACTGGAAAGACGCTGTGGGGCAAGCCCGCTGAGTACGAGCTTGATCTACGGCATGCTGAAGGAGGAGTGGGAGATCTGGTCTTTGAGGTGGTCCAGCCCCTTGAAGGTGAAACTCCAATCAAGGAATTTTTGGAGAAAAAGGGAGAGGGTATTCACCACATCGGCTTCTTTGTGGATGACTTGGACCAGGAGACCGCCAAGATGGCCGAGAAGGGGTTCACCATCACCCAGAGCGGGGAAACCCCCACCGTGAAATGGGTCTACTTTGATACCGACAAAGTCGGCGGGGTCTCTATTGAGCTTATGCAGAAGAAAGGAAGCTAGTTTCTTGGCTCAAGCTATCAGCCCTGGGCCTTTTGCTTGAGCAGCCAGTATTCTAGGCTATCGGCCAGGGCTATCCAGCTGGCCTCAATGATATTGGTGGAGCTACCCACGGTGCGCCACTCTTGGGTGCCATCAGTGGATTCAATGAAGACACGAATCTGAGCCTCGGTGCCTACGTTGGCCTCAAGGATGCGCACCTTGTAGTCAACCAGCCTGACCCGGGCCAGGTCAGGATAGGACTGCAAAAGTGCCTTGCGCAGCGCCCGGTCCAGTGCGTTAACCGGCCCGTTACCCTCAGCGGCGGTGTGCATCACCTCACTGCCCACCCTCACCTTTACCACTGCCTCAGAGAGCATCTCCTCCAGGCTCTTGCGGAGAGATGGACGCCGCCTCTTCTCCACGACCACCATAAAATCAACCAGCTCAAATGGTGGTTCATAGCTCGGCTGGCTGCGGTGGACCAGCAGCTCAAAGGAAGCTTCCGCCCCCTCGTACTGAAAGCCACGGCTCTCCCGCAGCTTCACCTGCTCCACCAGCCTCTGCACCTCCTCTGTTTTCAGCGATTGGGATAGGCCCATCTCGTTTATCTTGTGCAGGATGTTCTTTCGCCCGGATAGTTCTGATACTATCACCTTTGGCTGGTTGCCCACCCGGGTCGGGTCTATATGCTGGTAGCTCTCCCCCCACTTTGACATCGCGGAAACATGTAGCCCCGCCTTGTGGCTGAAGGCGCTGGAGCCGACATAGGGCAGGAAAGGATCAGGAACAAGGTTGGCCACCTCGCTCACATAATGAGCCACCTCGGTCAGCCTGGCTAGTTGAGCATCGGTGATGCAATCAATGCCCAGCTTGAGCTTCAGCGCCGGGATAATGGAGCAGAGATTGGCGTTACCACAGCGCTCGCCGTAGCCATTGATGGTGCCCTGCACCTGAGTGGCCCCAGCCTGAACTGCCGCCAAGGTATTGGCCACGGCCACTTCGCTATCATTGTGGGCGTGAATGCCCAGGGGAACCGCGGTCATTTTCCTAGCTGCCTCAACGGCAGCCACTACCTCCGCGGGCAGCATACCTCCATTGGTATCGCAGAGCACAAGATAGTCAGCTCCAGCTTGAGCCGCCACCTCCAGGGTACGCAGGGCGTAAGCGGGATTATCCTTAAAGCCATCAAAGAAATGCTCGGCGTCAAAGAAAACGGCGAGCCCTCTTGCTTTGAGATAGCGGATGGAGTCACTAATCATGTTGAGGTTCTCATCTGGGGTAGTTTCCAGCACCCGCACCACCTGTACCTCTGAGCTCTTGCCAACGATGGTAACCACACCCACCCCAGCCTCAGCCAGAGCCAGGAGATTGGTGTCAGCACTGGCCTTAGCCCTCGGCCGCCGGGTGCTGCCAAAAGCAACTAGCTTGGCGTTGGCGAGGGCGAGCTTTTGGGCTCTATGGAAGAAGTCAATATCCTTGGGGTTGGAGCCGGGCCAGCCACCCTCGATAAAATGGACGCCCAGCTCATCGAGCTTGCGGGCAATATGCAGCTTATCCACCACCGAGAAGGAGATACCTTCCCGCTGCGCCCCATCACGCAGGGTTGTGTCATAAAGCTGAACTTGTGCCAACTTTCAGCCCCGAACCTTTCCCGCAATTAGCTCTCCCATTTCTTTAGTGCCCACCTGCCTCTTGCCACCTTCTATGATGTCATAGGTACGGTGGCCTTCCTCCAGCACCTCGGTTACTGCCGCCTCAACCGTCTGGGCCTCCTTGGCCAGACCACAGGAATAGCGCAGCATCATGGCCATGCTCAGGATGGTGGCGATGGGATTGGCCATGTTCAGGCCAGCACGGCGCGGGGCACTGCCATGAATCGGCTCATAGAGGCCGAATATCCGGCTCCCCTCCCGGGGCACCCCGGCTAGGCTGGCCGAGGGCAGCATCCCCATCGAGCCGGCCAGCATTGACGCCTCATCAGTCAGGATGTCCCCGAAGGTGTTTTCAGAGACCAGCACGTCAAAGTGAGTGGGGCTCTGGATCAAGCGCATGGCGCAGGCATCAACCAGCATATGCTCTAGTTCCACATCAGGGTAGTCTCTAGACACCTCAATGGCCACCTGCCGCCAGAGTCGAGAAGATTCCAGGACATTGGCCTTATCCACTGAGACCAGCTTCTTGCGCCGGCCCCGAGCTAGCTCAAAGCCGACTCTGACCACGCGAGCGATCTCTTGTTCAGAGTAGGTCATGGTATCCACTGCCCGCCGCCCCTTGGCTGTCTGCCACCGCTTCTTGGGGCGGCCAAAGTAAAGTCCACCGGTAAGCTCGCGAACGAAGATGAAATCCACCCCTTCCACCACTTCCGGCTTCAGGTTGGTGGAACCAGTCAGCATGGGCAGAGTCTTCACCGGGCGTAGGTTGGCAAACAGCCCCAGCTTTTTCCTCAGCCCTAGAATGCCATCCTCAGGGCGAACCTTGGCTTGAGGGTCATCCCACTTGGGCCCACCGACGGCGCCCAGCAGCACTGCATCGCAACTCTGGCTCATCTTCAAGGTATCAGGCGGCAGGGCGATGCCAGTCTCGTCAATGGCGGCCCCGCCAATCAGCCCGTAGCGCAAATCAAAGCTATGCCCAAACTTTTCCTCCACCGCCCGCAGCACTCCGACCGTGGCCTCAACGATCTCAGGCCCCACGCCATCGCCGGGTAGTACCACTATCTTGAACTGCATCTTTAGACCCTCCTGCTCGCTAATCTCTGCTTGGTATATTCAATAAGCCCGCCGGCGGAGATAATCCCGGTCATAAAGTCAGGGTAAGGGCTGGCGGTGAAGGTGAGGTTCTTGGTCAGGTTCTTGATTTGGCCGCGGGCCAGGTCAACCTCCAGGATATCGCCGGAGTCAGTTTTATCCACCGCTTCCTCAGACTCAAGCAGCGGCAGGCCGATGTTGATGGCATTGCGGAAGAAGATGCGGGCAAAGCTTTTGGCGATGACGCAGGAGATACCCGCCGCCTTGATGGCCAGCGGGGCATGCTCTCTTGACGAGCCGCAGCCGAAGTTGGTGGTGGCCATGATTATGTCCCCCGGCTCCACCCTCTTCAGAAAATCTTGGTCAATGTCCTCCATGCAGTGCTTGGCTAGCTCCGCCGGGTCATAGATATTGAGATAACGCGCCGGGATAATGACATCCGTATCCACATTGGCCCCGTATTTATGAACTTTACCTTTTAGCATGGGGTAACCTCCACTAATACCTTCTCAAAATCTTTTACTTTGGGTGGCTTTTTGCCCTTGGCTGGCTCAATAGTGTGCCCTTCTGCCCTCAAGCGCGCTGCCTGGGCCCCCACACCCCCAGGATACTTCTCATTGAGTTCCCCTCCTGATTTCAGCGTTCGCCAGTAAGGGGTAATGTTCTCCTCCCCCACCGCGGCGGCTTCCTCGGCAGCGTGGGCGGCAATCCAGGCAAAGATTCCAGTGGTTATGGGGCAACCAATGGTGGCGCCATGTCTCTGTGCCAGGATAGCGCGGATCTGGTTTATGGTGATCAGCTTGCCCTCAGGGACCTGTCGCATAATCTCATCCACCTCTCTGGGGGCGGGAATGACCACCGTGCCCGTTCCCCATCTCTGGCTCATCTTATCCGTGATCACCTCAACCTTGGGCAAGCCCTTGTCATCGGCTAACTTCTCCCGCCAGCTCTTGCGTATCTTAGCCATATCTCCCCCTCCTCCACAATGTTACGTCTTTATCAATTTATCTCTGCCGGACTGATAATACTGCCGGCTATGGCGCTGGCCGCGGCCACGGCGGGGTTGGACAAGTAAACCTCTGACTTGGGACTCCCCATCCGGCCGATGAAGTTGCGGTTGGTGGTGGAGATGCAGCGCTCGCCCTCCGCCAGCACTCCCATATGACCGCCGCAGCAAGGGCCACAGGTCGGCGTGCTGACCACAGCTCCAGCCTTGATGAATATCTCAATGAGTCCCTCAGAGAGGGCGTCAAGATATATCTGCTGAGTGCCGGGGATGACGATGCAGCGCACCCTAGGATGCACTTTTCTTCCTTTCAATATCTGCGCCGCCACACGCAGGTCCTCCAGGCGCCCGTTGGTACAGCTGCCAATTACCGCCTGGTCAATCTCTATCCCCCCTACCTCACTCACCGTTTTGGTGTTAGAAGGTAGATGGGGCAAAGCCACCTGAGGCTCCATTCCGGAGACATCATACTCGATGACCTTGGCATACTCGGCATCACGGTCTGGCTCATAGACATGATAAGGGCGGCGGGCTCTTGATTTTATGTAAAGCTGTGTCTTGTTGTCCACTCGGAAGAGGCCAGCCTTGGCTCCAGCCTCAATGGCCATATTGGCCATGGTGAACCGCCCGTCCATGGAGAGAGCATCAATCGCCTCCCCACTGAACTCCATCGCCGAATATAAAGCGCCATCCACGCCAATATCACCGATGGTATAAAGGATCAGGTCTTTACCCCCTATCCACTTCCCCAGATTGCCGTGGTAGATAAACTTGATAGTTGGGGGCACCTTCATCCAGATATCACCTGTGGCCATGGCGGCGGCGAGGTCAGTTGAGCCGACGCCGGTGGAGAAGGCGCCCAGGGCGCCATAGGTGCAGGTATGTGAATCCCCTCCGATGACCAACTCTCCAGGCAGCACCAACCCTTCTTCGGGCAGGAGGGCGTGCTCAATGCCCGCCTTGCCCACCTCAAAGAAGAGCGCTCCTTGCTCAGCGCAGAACTCCCGCATCATCTTGGATATCTCGGCGGTGGCGATGTCCTTGTTGGGCACAAAATGGTCGAGCACCATCACCACCCTTTTCGGGTCAAAGACCTTGCTTACGCCAATACGCCGGAATTCTCTGATGGCGATGGGAGCGGTGATATCATTGGCCAGAATAAGGTCCACCCGGACGTTGACGAACTCGCCCGGGCTGACCTCCTTCTTATCAGTGTGCGCGGCGATTATCTTCTCAGCTAGGTTCATCAGAGCCCCCTTCCTAAAATCTTTGGCGCCTTCTAGCCAGTTACCCGAGCCAGCGAGGCATGACCAGCACCCCCAGCACCAGCGCCGTGGCCACCGCCGAGACCAGGTACAGCCCGGCCCCGACTGCCAGGCCAATGCCAGCTACCGTCCATATGGTTGCTGCCGTGGTCAGGCCAGCTACAATCCCGCCCTCACGGTGCAGGATAACCCCAGCCCCCAAGAAACCAACGCCGACAACCACTCCGGCAGCGATTCTGGCTGGGTCGCTCATGTCACCAAAACCGAAGATGGAGACCAGAGTAAAGAGGGCTGCCCCCACCGAGATAAGAATGTGTGTTCTCAGTCCGGCCTGCTTACCCGCCCTCTCCCGCTGATAGCCTATGGCCGCCCCCAGGACGGCGGCCAACAGGAGGCGCAGCACCATCTCCGCCCCTGTCCCCATTTTTTCAGCTCCTACTTGCTCGTTTCCCTCTTAGCCGTCAGCAACCGGTTCAGGGCGTTCATGTAAGCCTTGGCGCTGGCGACGATGATATCAGTATCGGCTCCCCGCCCGGTGTAGACGATATCATCGCTCTCAATCCTGACCAACACCTCACCGATGGCGTCAATACCCTCGGTGATTGATTTGATGCTGAACTCGGTAAGGGTGTTAGGTACCTTGACTATCTTGTCAATAGCCTTGAAGGCGGCGTCCACGGGGCCAGTGCCCAGCGCGGCATCGGCATAGGCCTGACCATCAGGCCCGATGAGCACCACCGAGGCGGTGGGGATGCCCCTATCACCACAGGATACCTGAATGCGGTCAAGATGGTAGACCTCGGAAACGGTGCGCTGCTCCTCAGCGACCAGGGACTCGATATCCCGGTCGGTGACCTCCTTTTTCTTGTCGGCTAGCTCTTTGAAGGCGCGGAAGACACGGTTGAAATCCTCGTCATTTAGGCTATAGCCTAGTTCTGCCAACCGCTCCCGCAGGGCATGCCGGCCGCTGAGCTTGCCCAGCACCAGACTGCTGGCCGGGATGCCAACCGTTTTGGGGTCAATTATCTCAAAGGTAATGGGCATCTTGATGACCCCGTCCTGGTGTATCCCTGACTCATGGCGGAAGGCATTGGCCCCGACGATGGCCTTGTTTGGCTGCACGGAGAACCCGGTTAGCTCGCTCACCAGGCGGCTGGTCTTGTATATCTGCCTGGTCTCAATATCCGTCTTCACATTGAAGAGGTCACTGCGGGTCTTGAGCGTCATCACGATCTCCTCAAGGGAGGCGTTTCCTGCTCTCTCGCCAATGCCGTTGATGGTGCACTCCACTTGTCTTGCCCCTCTTTTTATCGCCTCCAGGCTGTTTGCCACCGCCAGGCCAAGGTCATTATGGCAGTGGACGCTGACCACCGCCCGGCCGATGTTGGGCACGTTCTGGAAAATCCCCTCAATCAACCGGCCGAATTCATCGGGGATGGAGTAGCCCACGGTATCAGGGATATTCACCGTGGTGGCCCCGGCATCAATGGCTGCCTCCAGAATCTGGTAGAGGTACGCCGGCTCGGTTCGGCTGGCATCCATCGGGGAGAACTCAATATCCTCGGTGTAGCCCTTGGCCCGGGCGACCATGTCATGAGCCATCTGCAAGACTTCATCCCGGCTCTTCTTCATTCCGTGCATGAGGTGGATGTCTGAAGAGGAGACGAAGACGTGGATTCGGGGATGCGCTGCCCCCTTCACCGCTTCCCAAGCCCGGTCCACATCCTCAGGCTTGGCGCGGGCTAGGCCGCAGATTATGGGGCGGCGTATCTCCTTGGCGATAAGACTCACCGCCTCAAAGTCCCCCGGAGAGCTGATGGGGAAACCAGCCTCGATAACATCTACCCCGAGCTTGTCCAGCTGCCGGGCGATCTCCAGTTTCTCCTTCAGGTTCAGGCTGCCACCAGCAGCCTGCTCCCCGTCCCTCAAGGTGGTGTCAAAGATAATGACCTTGTCCATGGCTCCTCACATTTCCGACCAATGGCTTACCGAATTTTATTTTCTAAAGCCAGGGCATCATCTTGCGCAACTCTTTGCCCACGAGCTCAATGGGATGCTCTCGGTCCTTGCGCTTCAGGGCGTTGAAGACCGGGCGCCCAGCCTGATTTTCCAGAATCCACTCCCTGGCGAAGGTGCCGTCCTGAATCTCGGCGAGAATCTCCCAGAGATTCTCCCTCACCATATCGTCGATGACCCGTGGCCCCCGGGTGAGGTCACCGTATTGGGCGGTGTAGCTCACCGAATCGCGCATGAAGCTAATACCACCCTTGTAGATCAGGTCAACGATGAGCTTGAGCTCATTGAGACACTCAAAGTAGGCTAGTTCTGGCTGATAGCCGGCTTCCACCAGCACCTCAAAGGTGGCCTTGAGCAGAGCGGTGATGCCGCCACAGAGTATAGCCTGCTCGCCGAAGAGGTCAGTCTCGGTTTCCTCAGCGAAGGTTGTCTCCAGGACTCCAGCCCGGGCGCAGCCAATGCCCTTGGCATAGGCGAGGGCCTTCTCCTTCGCCTGACCTGAGGCATCCTGATAGACGGCAAGTAGCGCCGGCACACCCTGGCCCTGCGTGAAAAGCTCACGCAATAGGTTCCCTGGGCTCTTGGGCGCTACCATGGTGACATCAATATCAGGCGAGGGGATAACCTGTCCATAGTGAATATTGAAGCCGTGCGAGAACATGAGCATATTGCCCTTGCTTAAGTTAGGGGCGATATGGTTATTGTAGATTTCCTGGTGCAGATTATCCGGCGCCAGCATCATGATAACATCAGCGGCTTTGGCTGCCTCCGCCACGGAAGCTACTTTGAGGCCATCAGCCTCAGCCCTGGCCCGGCTTTTGCTACCTTCGTGCAGTCCCACCACCACCTCGCAGCCGCTATCCTTAAGGTTGAGTGACTGGCCTCGTCCCTGATTGCCGTAGCCAATGACCGCGATCACCTTGTCTTTAAGCAAATTCAGGTCCGCATCTTTGTCGTAGTACACCTTGGCCATAAATGTATTCCCTCCTTTTATTTTTTGGCTCGGGTTAGCTTAAATGGCTATCGCTTCTCCTCTTTTTATACCAGCCCTTGTCCTTGGTCGGCCGCTTTGGCTTTCTTCTCCTCGGCTCGCGTGGTGCTGCCCCGCAGCATGGCAATGCAGCCGGTCCTGGCCACCTCTTTGATGCCAAAGCTGCGGAGCAAATTCAAGAGAGAGTTGACCTTGTCCTCGTCTCCGGTGATCTCGATGGTGAGTGAATCCGTGGCCACATCAACGATATTGGCGCGGAAGATATCGGCGATCTCAATTATCTCGCTGCGGGTGGCCGAAGTAGCTCTCACCTTGATTAGGGCCAGCTCCCTGACCGTGATATTATCTCCGGTAACGTCAATCACTTTGACCACATCAACCACCTTGCTCAGCTGCTTCCTCACCTGCTCCAGAATATTGGCGGAGCCATTGACCACGATGGTCATGCGTGATAGAGACGGCAGTTCGCTATGCCCCACGGCGATGCTCTCAATGTTGAAGCCACGCCGCCGGAAGAGGCTGGCCATTCGGGTGAGCACCCCGGGCTTATCCTCTACCAAAGCAACCAGAGTATGCTTCATCGGATTTGTGCTGCCCATCTCTCTTTCCCGCTTTCCCTGACGACTCAAAGTGC
Organism: Dehalococcoides sp. JdFR-56; assembly: GCA_002011495.1. GTDB lineage: Bacteria > Chloroflexota > Dehalococcoidia > Dehalococcoidales > RBG-16-60-22 > JdFR-56. Next base: position 68,733 of record MTNR01000036.1, read on the forward strand.
CAAGGCGGGACTATACCGCATCCTCGGCGGTGATGTCTGATACCTTGACCACGTCCACTATCTTCTCTAGCTGGTTCCTGACCTGCCCCAGCACACTGGCTGACCCGGACACCACAATGGCGACACGGGTGAGTCCAGGCCGTTCGCTATCTTCGGTTTCGATCGTCTCCAACACGTTGACGCTGTGGATGTTGAAGCCACGCCTGCGGAAAACGCTGGACATCCGGTTGAGCACCCCAGGTTTATCCTCTACCAAGGCCAGTAGTATGTGTTTTGTTGCCGCCATTTTTATCACCTGCCCAGTTTAGATATTGCTCACCCTGAGCTTGGTGGAATCGGAGATGGCTTTCGCCTTCTGTTTGGGCTCCTCCAGAATCTCGGCGATGGTTGCCCCTGGGGGTATCATGGGATAAACGCTCTCCTCAGGCTCCACCTTAAAATCGATGAGGAAAGGCCCTGGATGTGCCATGGCCTGCTCAATGGCGGGAACCACCTCTTCCCTGCGCTCAACCCTGAGCCCGGGAAGGCAGTACCCCTCCGCGATCTTGACGAAATCAGGGCAATAGAGGGGCGTGGCCACATACCGTCCTTTATAGAAGAGCTCCTGCCACTGCCGTACCATGCCGAGGTAACCGTTATTGATGATGGCGATCTTAATCGCCAGCTGCTCCTGGACTATGGTGGCCAGCTCCTGAATGGTCATCTGAAAACTGCCGTCCCCATCGATGCACCAGACAATGCTATCCGGGCAGCCCACCTTGGCGCCCAGAGCTCCCGGCAGCCCAAAGCCCATTGCCCCCAGCCCTCCCGAGGAGACCAGGGTGTTTGGTTTATTGTAGGTGTAGTGCTGGGCCGCCCACATCTGGTGTTGGCCAACCCCGGTAACGATGATCGCCTCCCCCTTGGTTATCTCATATATCTTGCGGATGACATACTGGGGCAGGAGGCTATCACTATCTCTTATCTCCGTGGAGGGGCGCTCCCTCCGCCAGGCATCAAGCTGCCTTATCCACTCAGTATGCGTGGTGGGAGATATCAGCTTATTTAACGCCTGAAGAACCATCTTGACATCGCCCACTATGGGCACGTCAACGCGCACGTTCTTCCCGATCTCGGCAGGGTCAATGTCAATATGGATGATGCGGGCGTGAGGGGCAAAGGCGCTTATCTTGCCGGTGACCCGGTCATCAAATCTCATACCCACGGCCAGAATCACGTCAGCGTTATTCACCGCCAGATTGGCGTAGACCATGCCGTGCATGCCCACCATGCCATAGCTCAGCACGTGGCTCTCTGGGAAGCAGCCAATGCCCAGCAGGGTGGTCACCACGGGTATCTGGGCGGTTTCTGCTAGCTGCTTGAGCTCAGCATAGGCCCGGGAGATATTGACCCCTCTGCCGGCGATGATCAGCGGGCGCTCCGCCTCATTGAGCAGCTTGGCCGCCTTCTTAATCTGGGTGGGGTGGCCTTGGAGGGTCGGCTTGTAGCCGGGCAGTTCCACCTTATCTGGGTAGTGGAATTCGGTGCGCTCCATAAAAATGTCGCGTGGGATATCGATGACCACTGGGCCGGGGCGCCCGGTGCGTGCCAGATGAAAGGCCTGCTTGATCACCGTCGCCAGGACGTCAACGTCCATGACCAGATAATTGTGCTTGGTAATGGGCAGGGTGATGCCGGTGATGTCTGTCTCTTGGAAGGCATCTTTGCCGATAAATGACCTGGCCACCTGGCCGGTTATCGCTACCACCGGCGAGGAGTCCAGAAAGGCATTGGCGATCCCGGTTACCAGGTTAGTCGCCCCGGGGCCAGAGGTGGCAAAGCATACCCCCACCTTCCCCGTGACCCGGGCATAACCATCGGCGGCATGGGCTGCCCCCTGCTCATGGCGCACCAGAACATGCCTGAGCTGAGGGTAGTGAGGCAAGGTATCATACAGCGGGATGACAGCACCGCCAGGCAAGCCAAAGATAACTTCCACCCCTTCCTTGACCAGGCTTTCACACACAATCTGGGCACCCGTCATCTTCATGGTTGGCCTCCTTCACCCGCCAAACACGGCGCCGGTGCTAGCGGAAGTCACCTTCTCCGCATAGTATCTAAGATAGCCCATTTTTACTTTTGGTTCAAATTCGGGTAGCTCAGCCAGCCGACGAGCTATCTCCTCCTCGCTGAGCTCCACCTCAAGTTTATAATTGGGAATGTCAATATTGATGATATCTCCCTCCTTTAAGGCCGCGATTGGCCCTCGGCTGGCAGCTTCAGGGGAGACATGCCCGATGGCAGCGCCACGCGACCCTCCGGAAAAACGCCCGTCGGTGATGAGGGCGACCTCTTTATCCAGGCCGCTGCCACTCAGGAGAGAGGTGGGGGTGAGCATTTCCCTCATCCCTGGCCCTCCTCTGGGGCCTTCATAACGGATGACAATGACATCTCCTGACTTTATGGCACCACTCATGATCGCCTCGGTGGCTGCCTCTTCAGAGTCAAACACCCTAGCCGGCCCCCGGCGGGTGAGCATCTCGGGAGCCACTGCTGACCTCCTCACCACCGCCCCCTCCGGCGCCAGATTGCCGAAGAGTATCGCCAGACCGCCGGTGGCGGTGTAGGCATCGGACCTCGGGCGGATTATCTCCTTATCCAAAATCCGGCTGCGCGCGATGTTCTCCCCCAGTGACTTGCCGGTCACCGTTCTTAGCTCCAGCTTGAGTAACCCCTCCAGTTCCTTCATCACCGCCGATATGCCCCCGGCGTGATCTAAGTCCTCAATATGATACTTGCGCCCGCTATCCACGTAGGCTGGGGAGAGCTTGCACAGGCAGGGGGTTTGCTGGCTTATCTCGTTTATCATGGCCAGGGGGAAATTGGCCCCGGCCTCATGGGCGATGGCCATAAGATGCAGCACCGAATTGGTGCTCGCCCCCAGGGCCATATCAACGGTCAGGGCATTGTAGATAGAGTCAGCGTTGATGATATCCCTGGGGCGCAGGTCATCAGCCAGAAGCTTCATTACTTGGCGCCCGGCTTCCCTAGCCAGCCCGCGCCGCCGGGCATCCACCGCCGGGATGGTGCCATTGCCAGGTAGCCCTATACCTAGCGCCTCAATCAGGCAGTTCATGGTATTGGCGGTGAACATTCCGGCGCAGCTGCCGCAGCCGGGGCAGGCGACCTGCTCCAGCTCCTCCAGCTCCTCCTGGGTCATCTTGCCGCTGATCACCTCCCCCACCCCCTCAAAGACGGAGATGAGGTCGACTTTTTTGCCATCGCTGCCGAAGCGCCCAGCCAGCATCGGGCCACCGCTGACGAAGATGGCCGGCAGGTTCAGCCTGACCGCAGCCATCAGCATCCCGGGGACCACCTTATCGCAGCTGGGGATGAAGACCAAACCGTCGAAGGCGTGCGCCTCAGCCACGGTCTCCACCGAGTCAGCGATGAGCTCCCGGCTCGGTAGACTATATTTCATCCCGGAATGATTCATGACGATGCCATCACACACGGCGATGGTATTGACTTCAAAGGGGACGCCTCCGCCCTGACGTACCCCGTCTTTCACCGCATCGGCGATATCGCGCAGGTGCTTGTGGCCAGGCACGATCTCGCTGAAGCTATTAATGACCCCAATGAAGGGCCTATCCATCTCATCCCGAGTGCAGCCTAGAGCGTACAGCAGCGACCGATGTGGTGCCCGCTCGATGCCTTTTTTGACCACATCACTTTTCAATGCCTTACCCCCGGGAAAAATATTATGTTAAAAAAAGAACCGCCCTTGCGGACGGACTCAAAGCCAAAACGCGTCAGTCCGTATCACAACATAGCATAAATAAATGTCTATTGTCAAACATAGCTGAAGACGCCTTCAATCTGAGTCCGGCAAAGTGCGCAGGACTTCCCTGATCTCCAGCCAGCTTATCGCCCCCTGGCGGATGAGCTGGGGTGGGCTCACCGTCAGGTCAACGATGGTGGAGAGCTCACGCATGGCCAGCGGGCCCTGATCCAGAATAAGCGCCACCCTCTCGGCTGCCTCCCCCAAGAGCGTCACTACCTCCTCAGCGGAATAGGGCGTTGGCTGGCCGCTGGCGTTGGCACTGGTCGCGGTCAGGGGGAGACCGGTCATGGCGGCCAAGTCCAGCATCACCCGGTTATTCGGGATCCTGATACCGATGGTATCTCCTCCGGCGACGAGCAAGAGAGGTATTATCTCCTTTTTGGGCAGCACCAGCGTCAGGGCGCCGGGGAGAAAATGGTGAGCAAGGTGTCTGGCAGCTTTGTTCAGATGGGCGTATCTCTCCGCCGCCTCCATGGAGTTCACGGCAACGTGTATCGGGTTGGAGTAGGCACGGCCCTTTAGGTTGAAGACCTTGGCCACGGCCTTGGGGTCAAGGCCATTGGCTGTTAGGGCGTAGCCGGTGTCCGTGGGACACACGATTACCTCACCTTTGGCGATGAGACGTGCCGCCCTTTTGAGCACTCCCGCCGAAGGTTTGTCTGCCTTGACCTGCTCTATCTCAACTGCCACCTTGCACCTCAAGCGGAACGTTGGGAATCACATCAAGGTTGAGGTCATCGGCTCCGTCTTGTTTAAGTCTAGCATATCCTGCGGCAGCAATCATCGCTGCGTTATCAGTGCACAGGGAAAGCTCGGGGAAGTACACCTCAATTCCCTCCCGACGGCAGCTCTCCTGGAAGGCCTCCCTCAGGCGCCGGTTGGCTGAGACGCCACCGGTAACGCTTATCGCCGTCGCCCGCCGCTCTAAAGCCGCACGCAGCGTTTTACTAACCAAGACCTCCACCACCGCCTCCTGGAAGCTGGCGGCGATGTCTTCAAGCGGTAATGCTTCGCCGCTGGCGATCTGAGATTTGAAGGCGTTGATGATGGCTGTCTTCAGGCCGCTGAAGCTGAAATCCAAGGTGCTTGCCCTCAGCAGTGGCCGGGGGAACTTAAAGGCCTTGCGGTCGCCCTGAGCCGCCAGCCGGTCAATGACCGGCCCCCCGGGAAAGCCAAGGCCGAGGAACTTGGCGATCTTGTCAAAGGCCTCACCGGCGGCATCGTCAAGGGTGGCACCGAGCAGCTCGTACCGGCAGTAATCATGCACGTAGACCAGCATGGTGTGGCCACCTGAGACGGTGAGACAAACGTGGGGCATGGCTAGCTGGGGATTGCTCAGCAGGTTGGCAAAAATGTGTCCCTCAATATGGTGCACCCCGATTAGAGGAAGCTTTAAGGCGTAGCTGAGGGATTTGGCTGCCGCCACCCCGACCAGAAGGGAGCCAATTAATCCTTGCCTAGAGGTAACGGCCACAGCCTCCATATCGGCCAGCGTTTTACCAGCGGCAGCAAGGGCCTCATGGAGGACGTAGCCGATAAGCTCGGTATGCCGGCGGGCGGCGATCTCCGGGACCACGCCGCCAAATCTGCGGTGCAGGTCAAGCTGGTTGGCGATGATATTGGATAAGACCTGCTTGCCGTCGGCTACCACAGCCACCGAGGTTTCATCACATGAAGTCTCAATACCCAAAACCAGCATGGCTATGCCTTGCCCTTCGCTTGAGCGTATCTATTGACCATGGCTCTAGCGGCAAATTCCCTCAAATACAGTGGCGTCAGAGAGAGAACATCATCGCTCTGGCCACGCTCCAGGCGAGCCGCCGCCAGCAGCGCCACCGCGGCTCCCCTGGGCACATCCTCCTTCATCTCAATCTCCACGTCTGGGGAACCGAGCGCTTGCTTGAGCCGCTGGCGGTAAGCCTCTACCCCAGTGCCAACCAAAATCGCAGGCTCCTTGAGTATCTGGGATAGCCCTTGGACATCACCCACGTAGTACTCGGTTATCCGGCTGACCGTGCCGCCTTTACGTCGGTAGAGGGCGGCGTAAATGGTGTCTCCAGCGCCGGCGCTGATGACGGGGCAGATGAGGCCACCTCTGCCTTGAGCATTATAGGCCAGCACCTCCAATGTTGGCACCCCGCAAACGGGCTTACCGGTGCCGTAGGCGAGGACTTTGCCCACCGTTACCCCGACCCTTATTCCTGTCCATGACCCCGGCCCCAGTCCCACCCCAAATCCCTGAATATCCTCTAGGGTGAGACCAGCCTTCTCCAGGGCAAAATCAATATTGGCCACGATTTTCTCCAGTGAGTCAGCCCTGGCCTCAAAGACAAGGTCAGCCAAAATTTGGTCGCCATCAATAACGCCGATGGCATTGGCGTAACCAGAGGTATCTATACCCAGTATTTTCATGCTGCCTCTAGCTCCTCAAGCAAACGGCCAAATCTTTCCCCAAAGCCAACCAGAGTTAGCTCACGCCTCCGGGCGGAAATCACCTCAAACTTCACCTGCAGATGCTCCTCGGGCAGAAGCACCAGTGCCTTTTCCGCCCACTCCAGCAGGATCACCCCTTCACCAGCCCGGGCCAAATAGTCCAGAATCCCGATCTCAAACTCCTCGTCTATGGTGTTCAAGCGGTATAAATCAATGTGAGCCACAGGAAGTCTCCCCTGATACTCATTGACGAAGGCAAAGGTGGGGCTGTTAACCTCCCTCTCTGGCACACCCAGCCCGGCGCAGATTCCTCGGGTAAACAGCGTTTTGCCGCAGCCCAATTCCCCGATGAGGGCGATAACACTGCCCGCCCGTAATCTTGCGCCAATCTTTTTCCCCAGGCTGAGGGTGCTCGCCGGGCTACTGCTCAAAAATTTGTACTCTTTCCGGATATCTGGAAAGCCTGACATACTCTATGACCAGTGGGATTTTTCTCTTGACGGTAGTATAGCATAATGGTAATCTGTGTTCTATAAAGATGGCTAGAAAAACCCCAAAACAGACCCAAGCTGAGAGCCGCCGCATCGCCACCACAGGCGATATCGAGGTCTCCACTTACCTGGAGATCGCCAAGGAGATAAGCGGTGAACAGCCAGCGGTCACCGCTGAGGCAGTCTCCGGAGCCGAACGCGAGGCGGTCGTCGTCATCGATTTTGGCTCTCAATACAGCATGCTGATCGCCCGCCGCGTGCGCGAGTGCCAGGTATACTGCGAGCTTTTGCCCCATGATGCCCCTTGGGAGAAGATAGCCGACCTCAACCCCAGGGGATTTATCCTCTCCGGAGGGCCCTCCAGCGTCTATGAACCCGGTGCCCCACTCGCCCCAGCCTATATCTACGAAAGCCATCTGCCGATACTGGGCATCTGCTACGGGATGCAGGTTATCACCAAGCAATTGGGTGGACTGGTCGCCCCGGGCGCCAAGCGCGAATATGGTCATGCCATCCTGCATTTGAGCGATCCAGATTCACCTTTATTTGCCGGTCTTCCTCCTTCCACCCCAGTATGGATGAGCCATGGTGACAAGATTGAGGAGATGCCACCCGGCTTTACCGCCCTGGCCTACACGGAGAACTCCCCCATCGCCGTCATGGGCGATGGAGATGGCATCTTTGGTCTTCAGTTCCACCCTGAGGTGGCGCATACCCCCGAGGGAAAGACGATACTGCGCAACTTCGTCTACCGGGTATGCGGCTGCAAGGGCAACTGGACCATGGGCAACTTCATCAATGAGAGCCTGGCCAGAATAAAGGAGCAGGTAGATGGGGGCCGGGTCATCTGCGCTCTCTCGGGCGGAGTTGATTCGGCAGTGGTGGCCACCATTATTCACCGGGCCATCGGTGACCAGCTCACCTGCATCTTTGTCAATAATGGGCTACTGCGCCGTGAGGAGGTGGAAAGAACCCTCAAGGTCTTCCAGCAGAACCTGGGGATGAACATCAGATATGTTGATGCCAGCGAAAGGTTTCTGGCTCGCTTAAAAGGGGTAACCGACCCAGAGATGAAGCGCAAGGTGATCGGAGAGGAGTTCATCAGGGTGTTTGAAGAGGAGGCAAAGAAAGTGGGCAGGGTTGATTTCCTGGCCCAAGGGACGCTTTACCCTGATGTTATCGAGAGCACCTCCTCGGTCAGCACCGCCTCCGCCAAGATAAAAACCCATCATAATGTCGGTGGCCTCCCTGCCAGGATGACCCTCAAGCTGCTTGAGCCGCTGCGCTATCTCTTCAAGGATGAGGTGCGCCAGGTGGGGCTGGAGTTAGGCCTTCCCGAAGAGATGGTCTGGCGCCAACCTTTCCCTGGCCCGGGTCTGGCCATCCGCATCATCGGAGAGGTGACCAAGGAGAAGCTGGAGATTCTGCGCAGTGCTGATTTCATCGTCATGAACGAGATCAAAAAGGCCAAGCTCTACCGTCAACTATGGCAGAGCTTCGCCATTCTCACCGATGTCAAAAGCGTTGGCGTCATGGGCGACTACCGAACCTATGGCTATCTCATTGCTATTCGCGCCGTCACCAGTGAGGATGCCATGACCGCAGACTGGGCCCGCCTCCCCTACGAGGTCCTGGCCCGAATCTCCAGCCGCATCGTCAATGAAGTGCCTGAGGTCAACCGCGTGGTCTATGATATCACCTCCAAACCTCCATCAACCATAGAGTGGGAGTAGCAAGCCACCTAGTCAGGGGGTGAGGTAGATAAAAGTATTAGTCATTGGCAACGGGGCCAGGGAACATACCCTAGTCTGGAAATTGTCTCAGAGCCCCAAGGTAAAGGAGATTTACGCTGCTTCGGGCAATGCCGGCACGGCCGAGCTCGCCTCCAACCTGGAGATAAGCCCTACAGATATTGAGGCGCTGGCCAGAGCAGCTCGGGAAAATAAAATTGACCTCACTGTTGTCGGGCCGGAGGCGCCGCTGGCAGCGGGCATCGTGGACCGGTTCCAGGCTGAGGGTCTGGCCATTTTTGGGCCAAGCCGGGCAGCAGCCCAGATTGAGGCGAGCAAGGCGTTCGCCAAGGAGCTGATGCATAAATATCATATCCCCTGCGCCCGAAGCCGTAGCTTTGCTGACTACGCTCAGGCTAAGGAATATCTCCAGCAGCTATCGCCGCCGGTGGTCATCAAGGCAGATGGGCTGGCGGCAGGCAAAGGGGTAGTGGTGGCCGAGTCCATCTCGCAGGCATTGGAAACCTTATCTAGCTTTATGGAAGCCAAGACCCTCGGGGCTGCCGGAGACAGGGTGGTGATTGAGGAGTGCTTATCCGGTAAGGAGATGAGCGCCTTTGCCTTCACCGATGGCCACAGTGTGGTGCCGATGGTGGCCGCCTGTGATTATAAGCGGGTATATGATGGAGACCAGGGGCCCAATACCGGAGGCATGGGGAGCTACAGCCCACCCTACTTCTTTGACCAGAAGCTAGACAGGATGGTAGTGGAGACCATCATGGAGCCAACGGTAAGGGCGCTGCGCCAGGAAGGAAGACCCTATAAAGGCGTCCTCTATGGTGGCCTGATGATTACCAATAATGGGCCAAAAGTGTTAGAATTTAATGTCCGGTTTGGTGACCCGGAAGCACAGGTGGTGCTGCCCAGGCTCAAGACGGATCTAGTGGATATCATGCTGGCAGTGGTTGATGGCGGTCTTGAGCGACTAAAGATAGAGTGGAGCCAGGATGCCTGCGTTGGCGTGGTCATGGCCTCCGCTGGCTATCCGGGCAGCTACCGCACTGGCTTTGCTATCAGCGGGCTGGGCGAGCTGGATAAGGAGGTTTTAGTGTTTCATGCCGGCACCAAGATAGGCCCGGCGGGGGAGATAGTGACCAGCGGGGGGAGAGTCCTTACCGTTGTCGCCACCGGCAAGACTCTCGCTGAAGCCAGGGAGAAGGTTTATCATAATATTTCGCGCCTCCACTTTGAGGGGTGCCATTACCGCAAGGACATTGCCCAAATAAAGGAAGAGAAATAGCGAGGTAGATAGTATGCCACTGGTCGGTGTAGTCATGGGTTCCAAGTCAGATACCGAGGCCCTCCAGCCAGCGCTGGAGATACTGGCTCAGCTCGGCATTGACTATGAGGTCAATGTTATCTCGGCCCACCGCACCCCGGAAAAGGCCAGGGAGTACGGGTTGGCGGCGCGGGAGCGTGGGCTTGAGGTTATCATCGCCGCGGCAGGGGGAGCGGCGCATCTACCCGGCGTCCTGGCGAGCTGGACCACCCTACCCGTCATTGGGGTGCCCCTGGCCTCCAGCGAGCTTAAGGGCGTTGACGCCCTCTACGCTATCGTCCAGATGCCGGCTGGGATACCAGTCGCCACTGTGGCCATCGGCACGGCGGGGGCGAGGAACGCAGCCTACCTCGCCGCCGAGATTCTGGGCCTAAAATACGACCATATCCGAGAAGCGTATGAAAAATACCGGCGCGATTTGCAAAAATAGCGCTTTTTAAGAGCGTCTCTCACAAGTACGTGGCAGGAGAGCACAGATGATTGAGCGGTATTCCCGTCCCCAGATGAAAAGAGTATGGTCAGACGAGAACAAGTTCAACAAATGGCTTGAAGTGGAGATCGCGGTCTGCGATGCCTGGGCGGAGATAGGCGTGATTCCCCGAGAGGCCGTCCCCAAGATAAAGCTGGCCAAATGCAACTTCAAGCGCATGGAGGAGATCTTAAAGGAAACTCACCATGACATGACCGCTTTCCTGGCCTCGGTCTCGGAGAGCCTGGGAGATGAGTCACGCTTCATTCACCTCGGCCTTACCTCCTCTGACGTCATGGATACCGCTCTCAGCCTGCAGCTGGTTGAGGCCAGCGAGATACTGGCCCAAGATATCAAAGAGCTCCTCGCCGCCCTAGCGCAGCGGGCCATGGAGCACAAATACACGCCGATGATCGGGCGTACCCACGGCATCCAGGCCGAGCCTATTACCTTCGGCCTGAAGCTGGCGATATGGGTGGAGGAGATGAGGCGAAATCTGCAGCGGCTCGCCGAGGCCAAGCGGGCCATCGCTGTGGGCAAGATTTCCGGCGCGGTGGGCACCTACGCCACGGTGCCTCCTGAAGTTGAGCAGCGGGCCTGCCACAAGCTAGGGCTGGCGCCCTCTCCGATATCCAACCAGATTCTGCAGCGCGACCGCCACGCCCAGTTCATGACCACGCTGGCTATCATCGCCAGCTCCCTGGAGAAATTCGCCACCGAGATCCGGGGGCTGCAACGTACTGAGATTGGGGAGGTGGGTGAGCCCTTCAGCACCGGTCAGACCGGCTCCTCGGCGATGCCCCACAAGCGTAACCCGGAGCTGTGCGAACGTATCTGCGGCCTGGCCAGGCTGGTGAGGGGGCACGCGCTGACCTCGCTGGAGAACATCGCCCTCTGGCACGAACGCGATATTAGCCACTCCTCCACCGAGCGCGTTATCTTGCCCGATGCCTGCCTGGTGGTAGATTACTGCCTTGCCCTTTTTACCTCCATAATCAAGGGGCTGCAGGTCTTCCCCCAGCGGATGAAGCGGAATATGAAGCTGACTAAGGGCCTGATTTTCTCCCAGCGGGTGATGCTGGCCCTCATCGATAAAGGCCTCTCCCGGCAGAAAGCCTATGAAATGGTGCAGCGAAACGCCATGAAAGCCTGGAAGGGAAATAGAGACTTCCTCAGGATGCTGAAGGCTGACCCGGAGGTGGTGGCCATTCTACCCCCATCCGAGCTTGAGTCCCTCTTTGACTACCAGTACTACCTGCGCCATGTGGATGATATCTTTGAGCGCCTGGGGCTGACCAAGACGCAGTGGCAGAGCAGCATCATTGAGCCCACCAACCTGGCGCCAAGAGCCCTTTAAACTTTAAAGGCGATTTGGAAAACGACTGAAAAATTTAAGGAGCGAGATAACCATGACCAAGGAACCATCAGTTCTGGTAAAGACGGACCTCCCCTTGCCACTATTTATTCGGGGCAAGGTGCGCGACAGCTATGACCTGGGCAGCCATCTGCTCATCATCGCCACCGACCGAATCTCCGCCTTTGACTCAGTATTGCCCAATGGCATTCCCAACAAGGGGTTCGTGCTGAACCAGCTATCCATTTTTTGGTTCCGAAAGACGGCGCAGCTCGTGCCCAACCACCTGGTGGAGGCGGTTGAGGATGTTCACTCTCTTGACACCTATATTCCAGAGGCAAACCGTTTCCCCTACCCCGCCTACCTTGCCGGACGGTCCATGGTGGTGAAAAAGGTAAAGCGCATCCCGGTTGAATGCGTGGTGCGGGGCTATCTCGCCGGTTCAGGCTGGGCTGAATACCAGCAGCATGGTACCGTGGCTGGGCTTCCTCTGCCTAAAGGTTTGCGGGAAAGCGAGGAACTACCTGAGCCCCTCTTTACCCCAACCACCAAGGCCGAAACCGGGCATGACCTGCCGCTCAGCATGGATGAGATAAGAAAGCTGGTCGGCGAGGAAATAGCCGAGAAGATAAAGGAGAAAAGCCTTGCCGTGTATAATTACGCCCGGGAATACGCCCAGGAAAGAGGCATCATCATCGCTGATACCAAGATGGAATTCGGGCTGGATGATGGCAGACTCATCCTGATTGATGAGCTGCTTACCCCTGACTCATCGCGCATCTGGGACGCTAGTCTATATAAGGTTGGCCAGTCCCAGCCCAGCTATGATAAGCAACCACTGCGCGATTGGCTGGTTGCATCTGGCTGGAACAAAGAACCTCCTGCCCCAGAGCTACCTCCCGAAGTCATTGAGGCCACCGCCAGAAGATATGAGCAGGCTTATGAGCGGCTCACCGGCAAGGAAATAAAGTAGTCTCTATCGCTCCAGCAAATCCTTGGTGCTGGGGAGTTCCCCAGCCAGCCTGGGGTCAATTCGGGTGGCGGCATCCAGAGCCCTGCCCAAAGCCTTGAACAGAGCTTCTGCCTTGTGGTGGTCATTGGTGCCGTAAGCGATCCTGGCGTGGAGATTGAGCTTGGCCTCAATGGCAAAGGACTCCAGAAAGTGCCGGATAAGGTCGGTGGGGAAGCCGAGCATATCATTCTCGCTAAAAGCTAGCTCCAGCACGGTATATCCCCTGCCGCTGATGTCCACCGCCACCGTTGCCAGAGCATCATCCATGGGCACGGCCACGTCCGCCATGCGCACGATGCCTCGCTTCTCTCCCAGAGCTTCACCCAGGGCCTTGCCCAAAGAGATAGCCACATCTTCAGCAAGGTGGTGCTGGTCATTCCCGGTGGCAGAAATCTTCAGGTCAAATACTCCGTGCTGAGCCAGCTGAGATAATAGGTGGTCAAACACCTTGATTCCAGTGGCTATCTCCCACTTGCCCGTGCCATCAAGATTGAGCTCCAGGCTGATGTCTGTTTCCTTGGTCTTGCGCTTAACTGTGGACACTCGGTTAGCCATTCATCTCTCCCTCCAGTTCCTGGAGTATCTTAATCAGGGCATCGGTGTGCTCTGGTTTGCCCACGCTGATGCGGATGCTGTTTTCCAGGCGAGGCAGGTCAAAGTACCGCACCAGAATCCCCCTCTTCTCCAGTTTCTGGCGTAGTTCGCTCGCCTTACCTTTCAGCACCGCGCAGAAAATAAAGTTGGTCTGCGATGGATAAGGTTTCAGCCACTTCAGCTTCTTTAGCTCCCCAAATAACCTCTCCCTTTCCGCGATTATCGCCTTCACCCGCTCCATCAAATAGGCGATATCCCGCAGGGATTCCCTTACTGCCACCAGCGCCGCTACGTTGACATTGTAGGGCAGTTTGATCTTTAAGAGATAGCTGGCAACCTCCGGGGGGAAAATGCCATAGCCCACCCTCAGCCCAGCCAGCCCGGCCCATTTGCTCAAAGTCCTGAGCACCATCAAATTCGGGTACTGGCTGAGCAGTGGCACCACCGTCTGGCCACAGAATTCGTAGTAGGCCTCATCAACCAGCATGGGCACCCCGGTGCTCGCCAGCTCCAAGATATCTGGCTCTGGAGTCAGTGTCCCGGTGGGGCTATTTGGATTTGCCAGGATAATGAGCTTGGTCTTTGGGGTTATGGCTGCCTTCACTGCATTGACATCAACGCCGTAGTTTTCATCCCTGGGGATGTTCACTAGCTTAGCCCTATTTACCAGCGCTCGGATGCGGTAGAGGTCAAAGGTGGGGACGCAGTTGATCACCTCATCCCCCGGCTCAATGAGCAGGGACAGGATGTCATCCAAAAGCTCCCCGCTGCCACAGGCAGCCACAATGCGGCTGGCATCAACTCCCACATAGTCCTGCAGCTGCTGGCGGAGTTTGGTCTGGGCGGCATCAGGGTAGATATGCCAGCTATCATATTCCGCCAGAGCCTGCCGCACCCTTGGTGAGCAGCCATAGGGATTCTCGTTGGCATCAAGCTTGATAATGCTCTCTAACGGAACCTCAACCGCACCCTCCAGGGTCTCTGGAGATTTGTGCGGAGAGTAGCCCCCAAGGCTGACCAGCTCAGGCCTGATCAATCCCTTTATCTCTTCCCAAGTCACCAGTTGACCACCTTTCCAATTCAAGAACAGCTAGGCTAGTGCCTTGTTCCCGCAGGACAAAGCCGCATACACTCAGAGCAGCCGCCGGAAGCGCTGCGAAAGGCGCTGCAGGCGAATTTGTTCACCACATATGGTTCGCCAGCCTGTGGCTCTTTTAGCGCACCTGCTGGGCAGCTCTCAAGGCAAATGCCACAACTCTCACAATCAATATTCATCTCGCCGCTTGATGGCTCAAGCGCCGCTTCGGTGAGGCAACAGGAGAGCCTCACCCGTGGGCCAAATTCAGGGGTAATGAGCAGGCTGTGCCAGCCAATCTTGCCTAATCCCGCCGCCTGGCCAGCGTGTTTGTAGGAGAACACCGCCTCCAAGAATCTCGTGTCCAGAGGGCAGCCTGCTGCTGGCAGCGGTAGCGCTTTCAGCCCTGCCTCACGGAATGCCTTGGCCACATCATAGGCGGCCTTGGTCAGCCGGCTGGAGAGAAACTCCACGTGGCGGTCAAGCAAATCATTGGTGGAAGCTACCCCCATCATCCTGCCCGGCGATACTAAGTCCAAAACCTCCGGGTAAATCTCCATGGCCAGAACCACTACCGAACGTGCTTCTGGGAGCAACTTGAGCGCTGTTTCCTCAAGTTTAGTCCCCTCCCACTTCGCCAGGCAGGCAACACCCACAGCGTTGACATCCAGCCTAGGTATCAGGTCTTGGAGGATGGCTTCCTCGGCACTGGCTCTACCCTTGCTCGCCATTGGAATCCTCCTTGTTAGTTATGCCTTATGACCATTTTGAACGAGCCCTGGTATTCTGTCAAATAAGCGAACTTTGGGGCTAGTCTCGCTTGAGCCGCCTCTCCACCGCTCGGGCGTGGGCGTCAAACCCCTCTGCCCTAGCCATGATAGAGGCCGCCTTCCCCAGCTTCTCTAGGCTAGCTTCATCTACTGCGATGGTGTTGATGAACTTGATGAAATCAGTTATGTTAAGTGCTGAACCGAAGCGGGCGGTACCTCCGGTGGGCAGAACATGGCTTGGCCCAGCGACATAATCGCCCAGCACCACCGTGGCGCCGTGGCCAAGAAGCACACATCCCGCGTTGGACACCCTATCCAGGTAAGCTGCCGCATCCTTCACCATCAGCAAGAGATGCTCTGGAGCATAGAGGTTGGCCAGCTCCAGCGCCGCATCAAGGCTCTCAACCACGGCTATCATGCCTCTATTGGTCAAGGACTGAGCTATTACTTCCCGGCGTGATAGCCCCTCCAGCTGCCTTTCCACTTCCCTATTGACCTCATCGGCAAATGAGGGTGAGGTGGTGAGCAAAATCGCTGAGGCCAAGGGGTCATGCTCCGCCTGGGCCAAAAGGTCAGCGGCGCAGTACTGGGGGCTAGCCGTCTCATCGGCGATAATCAGCACCTCACTTGGCCCCTGAAGGCCATCAATGGCCACATCTCCATAGACCAGCTTCTTCGCCAAAACGACGAAGATATTGCCCGGACCACAGACTTTATCCACCCTGGGGATGGACTGCGTGCCATAAGCTAGAGCGGCAATCGCTTGAGCGCCGCCAACGCAGAAAATGCGGTCAACTTGAGCCATATCGGCGGCAACCAACGTCGCTGGGAGGACACTGCCATCCTGTCTTGGTGGTGTGGCCAGCACCACCTCTTTGACCCCGGCAACCTTGGCCGGGACCATCGTCATCAGCACCGTTGACGGATATGAGGCGGTGCCGCCGGGAACATAGATGCCAACGCGCTCCAGCGGCCGTATCAGCTGACCAACGCTGGCTTGGGTTACCTCATGCCAGATGTTGTCCCGCTGGGCATGGTGGAAGGAGCTTATCTGTTCTGCGGCCAGCTCGAGGGCTGACAGCAGCGCCTCATCCACCTCCTGATAGGCTCTGGCTATCTTTTCTCTACCTATCTCCAGTGAGGTGAGCTTTACCCCATCAATCCTGAAGGCGAGGTCAAAAAGGGCGACATCTCCTCTCTCTCGCACCTCACCGATGATCTGCCGAACTGCCTGCTCGGCATCGTCCGTGCCAAAAATCTCCTTCAGCCTCTTTTGCAGCGCTGGAGAAACGGGATAGGCTTCGGCTGGGGTGGGGCGTGATAAGGCCGCTTTGGCCTGGGCAAAACCTTTTATCATCCTCAAAGGAGTTAACCTCCCACTGCGGCGCGCAGGATGTCAATAATGGACTTTATCCTTTTCCCTTTTTTGGAGCTGGACCTAATGCGGGCATGCCCAATGAGACAGGCCGTTGATTCAAAGAGGGTATCAATGATCTTGAGGTTATGCCGGGCTATGGTCTGACCGGTCTCGGTATTCTCAATGAGCAGGTCAGCATCCTCGGGCAGAAAGGCCTCCGTGGCCCCCCAGGTGGGAATCACCCGGTAGTGGCCGAGGTGATTCTCTCTGGCGTACTTATCGGCGATGTTCACGTACTCAGAGGCGACTCGGAACGGCTCCTTCCTTGCCGTGGCAAATTCCCTCAAGCTATAGACATCCGCTGCTGGCAACGTCTGGCTGACCACGGCGACCATCCTCACCTTCCCCTGCTTGAGGTCCAAAATCTCCTTCACTGGGCTGGAGGGGAACTGGTAAAGGTGCTCCAGAAGCCAATCCCGGCCGGTAATCGCCAAATCAAAATTCCCGTTGGCCACCTGCAGTGGCATATCTTGAGGTCTGATCACCTTGACGCTGACGCCCTCCAGGTTTATCCGCGGCCGTCGGTTACCCACTGCCGAGGGATAATCCTCCACCCTGATGCCGGCTTTATCCAATAGTTCAAGCAGCGCCGCCTGCTGGTGACCGTCAGGCAGTGCCAGGCGGACGATATCATCGGTTGCCTTAAGATACTCGTGCCCTATCTCCGGCGCCATCACCGTCTCAGTGGAGGAGTCCTCCTCCGCCAGCAATCCGCTTCCATTACAGATAGAAGCTACCACGCTATCCAGCTCCTTTGCTTCCCAGCTACTGCGGTTGGCGATGAGAAAGGCGCTGTAGTCCAGGACTCTAGCCACCACCACCATACCGTAACTGTCAAGCTCTGCCTCTGTCCGGCCTCTAACCAGCGCTAGCTCGGCGTTTTCTGGGGGATAGGCTTCAGCTCCTCCCCAGACGGGGAAGATGCTGAACCGGCTCAGGCGCTGGCGCAGGGCAAATGATTCTGCCAGGTTAGGATATTCGCTGACGATGCGCACTAAGCCTGGCCTTGTTTTTACCTGCGCTAGGGTTGATATTTCTCCCCAGCGGCTGGCCACCACAAATAGGGCGCCATGTCCATAGCCCAGGTCTCTTATCTTGACCAGGGCGCTGCTCGGGTACTTAGCCAGAAGTTCCTCAACCCAGTCCAGCCCACAGATGCCCAGGTCATAGTTGCCGATGGCCACCTGGATCGGGATATCCCGCTCATGGAATATCTTGGCGGAGAGGGAGGGGAATTTGGCGCACTTGAGGCGATAAAGGCGCGCCTTTTCATGGTAGCCATCCAGTCCCCAGCCCGCATTTTGAAGTAAAGCGGCGGTCCTGGCCAGGAGACGCCCTTTAGGCAAGGCTACCTTTACGCTCACTTTCCTCCTCCAGTAAGGTTATCACCTCCTCCACGCTTTGCGCCTCAGTCCGGCTGGATTTGACCCCATCCCGCAGGAGATATGAAGGCTCTTTGTCCTGAATTTCAAGCGTCCACCTCGAGCCCGCTGGCGCTTTCTCCCCAAGGTAAAGCTTGGCCACATGTCCAGCCTCACGCAAGCGCTGGCAAGCGCTGAAAGCTTGCTTCCATAGCTCGGCACTGGCTGGCTTGACCAGAACCATCTGTCCCGGGGGCTCGGCCAGCATCTCTGGCTTTATTAGGTTCATCAGGCGGTCAAGGTAAAGGGCAAAACCGGAGGCGGGAATATCCCCTCCGCCCATTGACGGAATAAGGTCATCATACCTCCCCCCGCCACCTATCTTCTCACCACCGCTAAAGAACTGGAAGATGACCCCGGTGTAGTACTCAAAGCCAGCGCCAGAGGCGATGTCAATCTGGTAATCATAGCCAAGGGCCTCCAGGATATCCACGATGGCGATGAAATTATCAAAGTATGGCTCAAATTCGGGCAGAGCCTGGGCGGAGAGCGCCTTCAAATTTTTGAGAAAGCCGGAGGAGCGTCCCTTGAGATTGAGTAGCGGGAAGATGATGGCATCAAGCTCGGCTTTCCCCGATTTGAGTTTGGCCAAGGCTCGCCTATCTCCATCCAGTATGCGGTCAAACATCTGAGCCTGCTCCTCAGGGCTTAAATCCAGCTTTCCCAGCAGCGCCTTGATCAAACCGGCGTGCGACAATCTCAGCTCCACCCCTTCCAATTTCAGCTTCTTTAGCACCTCCAGCGCCAGCAAAATCAGTTCGGCATCACCTGATGGAGTGTTCACCCCGATGAGCTCCGCCCCACACTGCCACCTTTCCCTCGTCTTTTTGCCCGTTTCCTCAAAGATGAAGGTATTGACCACGTAGCACAGCTTGGCCAGGCCCCTCTTCATCATATCGATGTAGAGCCGGGCCACAGGGATGGTGCCCTCTGGCCTTAAGACCACTCTCTCTCCGCTCCAGCCATCCCAGTCAAGGAAGGAGTATACCTTGCCCAGCATGCTGGGGGTGAGGGTGCCCGCCGAGGTGAAGAGATGTAGATACTCAATGGTCGGTGTCCTGACCTCTTGGTAGCCCCACTTAAGACAGCAGTCCCTGAAGGTGCCCTCGATCAGGCGAAACCTCGTCATCTCTTCAGGAGATAAATCTCGCGTCCCTTTACAACGCTGAACTTTCATGGTCCCCCTTTTTACACTTGTAGCCCGTAAATTGTAGCACTAATTCGCTCGGCGGTTCAACCGCGGCTTGGAGCAAGAAAGCCAACCCTATTTGCATTAGGGACACGGTAAATATATACTGTTAATGCGGGCCCTTTAAGCGAGGTAACTCATGTCCAGATTCGTACGCATTTTGCTAATGGTGGCTGGTCTATTGCTTCTCAGCACCGTCGCCGGAGCGCAGACGGGAGGCTCCAGGATTGACGTGCTCACCATCAAGGGCACCATCAACCCGGTCCTGGTTGACTACCTCAGCCGTGGCATTGAGCAGGCGGAGGAGACCGGAGCTCAAGCGATCATCATCCAGATGGATACCCCCGGTGGCCTGGACACCGCTATGCGCGACATTATCCAAGATATCGTCAATGCCAGAATACCGGTGATAGTCTATGTCTCCCCTGCCGGGGCCCGAGCAGCCTCAGCCGGCGCTTACATCACCCTGGCCGCGCACATTGCCGTGATGGCGCCAAATACGGCCATCGGCGCGGCTACCCCCATCGCTATGGGCGGTGATGGTGAGGCGGCGATGTCAGACGAGCTCAAGGCAAAGATCCTCAATGATGCCATCGCCTACATCAGAGATATCGCCGAATCCCATGGGCGCAATGCTGACTGGGCGGAGAAGGCGGTTCGGGAAGGGGTCTCGGCGACCTCCCAAGAGGCGCTGGAGCTCAATGTCATTGATATGATCGCCCCTGACCTCGATACCCTCATCACCCAGCTTGATGGCTGGGAGGTGACCATGCTTGGTGGCAACGTGGTCACCCTGAATACCCAGGACGTGACCATCAACTACGTTGGCATGAAGCCGATTGAGAAGTTCCTGTACGCCATCGCCGACCCGAATATCGCCTTTCTCCTCTTGAGCATCGCTACCCTCGGCATCATGATTGAGATCTTCAATCCGGGGCTTATCTTCCCCGGTGTGGTTGGTGCCATCTCTGGCATACTGGCTTTTTACGCGCTGGGCCAGCTGCCGGTGAACATCGCCGGAATCCTGCTCATCGTGCTCGCCTTTGGCCTCTTCGTCGGGGAGGCGCTGACTACCACCTTCGGCCTGTTCACCATGGGGGGCGTGACTTCACTGGTTATCGGCGCCTTAATCCTGTTTCAAGGAGCCGCGCCAGTGTTTAAGATAGACCCCCGGCTCATTGGCATCGTAACTGTGATCATAGCTGGCCTCTTTGCCTTCGTAGTCAACCGGGCCGTCCGCGCCCATCGCCGGCAGGCCGCCACTGGCAGAGAAGAACTGGTGGGCAAGAAGGCAGTGGTCAAGGTGGCCTTGGACCCAGAGGGAACCGTTTTCTACAAGGGGGAGCGCTGGTCAGCGATATCAGACCAGGGACGGGTAGAGCCTGGGGAGGAGGTGATCATCACCAGCGTTGACGGTTTGACGCTGCACGTGGTCAAGAAAGAGCCAGGAAGCAAATGAGGGTAAATCTATAAAATCTAGCGCCACTTTGGGCGAAGAGTTTGTATTAGGAGGTTTCCATTGTTTGCCATAAGTCCGTGGCTGATCGCCATCCTGGCTATTATCATCATCGGCTTCCTCATCTTCGCCATCATCTACGGGGTTCGCGCCCACCGTCAGCAGGCGCTTGGGGGCAAGGAGGAGCTCATCGGCAAGGTGGCTGAGGTGAAAACCATCCTGGACCCCAAGGGAACCGTCTTCGTCCATGGGGAAAACTGGGCGGCGATTCTAGACAAAGGCCGGGCGGAGCCCGGAGAGGAGGTGGTCATCACCAAGGTCGAAGGTCTGAAATTGCGTGTCACCAAGAAAGAATAAAGGAGGTAAGCAATGAGTCCAATTATTATCGGCGTCATCATTTTGTTCGTGCTCATCATTCTGCCCATGGCGATCAAAATCGTCACCGAGTACGAGCGAGGAGTCATTTTCCGCCTGGGGCGGCTCATCGGTGCCAAGGGGCCTGGTCTCTTTCTCATCATCCCCTTCATTGACCGCATGGTGAAGGTTGACCTGCGCGTGGTAACCATGGATGTCCCCTCGCAGGAGGTGATCACCAAGGACAACGTCACCGTCCGGGTCAATGCTGTGGTCTACTTCCGGGTGGTTGACCCTGAGGCCTCAGTGGTCAAGGTTCTGGACCACATCAGAGCCACCTCACAGATATCACAGACCACGCTGCGCAATGTGCTGGGGCAGTCCGAGCTTGATGAGCTCCTCTCGCAACGAGAGAAGCTCAATCAGATGCTGCAGAGAATAATCGATGAGCACACTGACCCCTGGGGGGTCAAGGTCAGCACCGTGGAGATCAAGGAGGTTGAGCTGGCTGAGGAGATGAAGCGCTCCATGGCCCGCCAGGCCGAGGCAGAGAGAGAGCGGCGAGCCAAGATCATCCACGCTGAGGGCGAGCTGCAGGCCTCGGAGAAGCTGGCACAAGCCGCGCATATCATTGGTCGGGAGCCAGCGGCAATTCAGCTCCGCTTCCTTTCCACGCTCACTGAGATAGCGGCGGAGAAGAACAGCACCACCCTCTTCCCCATACCCATTGAATTTCTCAGGGCGCTGGATGCCTACGCAGCCGAGCATCCCATCAAGAAAGAGGCATCTGAGTAGCCGGGAAAACTGAGGTAGACATAGCTAGCCAGAGGTAGCTGGAGACTAACGCAGGGTGACGTCTCCAGCTACAATCCTGGTTTGGCTTCCATCTGCCTGACGGAGAAGAAGGCTGCCATCCCGGGCCACGGATTCGGCTATGCCCTCCAGTATGGCAGTACTTGTTCTCACCTGGACTTTTCTCCCCAGTGTTATCAGCCTCTTCCGCCATTCCTGATAGATCGGCTCACCATCCGGCAGCGCTGAACATAGCTCCTCCACCTCAGCCAGTAGCTGCCGTATTATCTTCACGCGTGGTATATCCCTCCCCAGTTCGTCGGCCAGACTGGTGGCTACGTCCAGAATTTCGGGAAAATCAGCCACCTTAAAGTTAACATTGATGCCGATGCCGATGATGGCGTAAGCTGCGCTATTTTCGCCCACCTCAGTTTCCACCAAAATCCCGCACACCTTCTTGCCGTTGATGAGAACGTCATTGGGCCATTTGAGCTGCGTCTTTAAGCCAGTGACCTTCTCAATGCTGCGCGCCGCGGCTAAAGCCGCCAGCATCACTAGATATGGGAGGTAGGAAATTCGGGGGTAGAGGATGATGGAGAGAGCGATACTCCCCTGGGGCGATAGCCAGGTGCGCTTTAACCGGCCTCGCCCCACCGTCTGCTCCTCAGCGATGACCACCGTTCCCTCAGCTATCCCCCGCCGAGCCTCTTTCCGGGCGATATCCATGGTTGAGCTGAGCTTGGGATAGTAGAGAACCCTCTGCCCGACAAAACGCGTCCCCAGCCCAGTGGTGATCGCGCTTGGTGATAGACTATCCTTGCTCATTCTTTGGTTTATCCTTGAAGTGAACTGGCCATAGAGATGATATACCGAAATAAGGTTGGGGCACAAATTTTAACCCTATTGCTGAAATTAGTTTTATCAAGTTCGGGGGAATGACTATAAGTCTCCCCATGCATATTGACAAAGAGGTGCGATTATGATATGATTACACATTGCGTAAAGCAGTTTGCACCTTAACAACTGGATAGCGGAAGGAAGGTTCTTACAGAAGATAAATCTTTGGTCGGAGAGTTTGATCCCGGCTCAGGATAAACGCTGGCGGCGTGCCTTATGCATGCAAGTCGTACGGTCCTTCTCTTCGGAGAAGGATAGTGGCGGACGGCTGAGTAACGCGTAGGTAACCTGCCCCCAAGTGGGGGATAACTCCGGGAAACTGGAGCTAATACCGCATGTGGTGGTGGGACAGAAGTTCCATCACTAAAGCCGCAAGGCGCTTGGGGAGGGGCCTGCGTCCTATCAGGTAGTTGGTGGGGTAACGGCTCACCAAGCCGATGACGGGTAGCTGGTCTGAGAGGATGGCCAGCCAGACGGGGACTGAGACACGGCCCCGACTCCTACGGGAGGCAGCAGCAAGGGATATTGCGCAATGGGCGAAAGCCTGACGCAGCGACGCCGCGT
>MTNR01000072.1 GCA_002011495.1 Dehalococcoides sp. JdFR-56
CCGATGGAGGCCATCAGCATCAAGGATGATGTGGCCGTAATTGACCAGGACGAGTGCGTGGACTGCGCCGTTTGTCTCAAGTCCGGAGTCTGCCCCGTGGANTGCATCATCTTTGAGCCGGCNCCCTGGCCCCGCTCCCTGCGCACCACCTTCTCTGACCCCAGAACCGAGCACAAGGAGACCAGGATCGCCGGGCGNGGAACCGAGGAGATGAAGACCAATGACGTTACCGGGCGCTTCAAGCGAGGATGGGTCGGCCTGGGCTGTGAGTTTGGCCGCCCGGGCATAGGCACCCGCTTTCGCGACGTGGACAAGGTGGCCCAAGTTCTGGCCAAGCATGGGGTTATCTTTGAGGCCAAGAACCCGGTGACCATCCTCATGGAGGACACCAAGACCGGTAAGCTTAAAGAAGAAGTGCTCAATGAGAAGGTACTCTCCGCCATCATTGAGTGCATGTTCCCCATCGAGAAGTTCAAGGAGGTCATCAGTGCCCTGAGGGAGGTGGCCAAGGAGATTGACACCGTAATGAGCGTGGAGTGCATCAACCGAGCTGACCCGGATGGGTCATATCCCCTGCGCAAGATGCTGGATGAGATGGGCATCCCATACTACATCAACGGAAAACAGAACGTGGGCCTGGGGCGGCCCCTGGCTGAAGTTTAAGGAGGAAGATAGATGACGCATACTCTGCACCGCCGTGGCACTGCCGAGAGCTTGAGCGAGGACTTTGTCATGCTGATGATACCTGCCATGGGTATCAACGATGAAGGTCACATTCCCAAGATACAGGAGTTCCTGCGCATTGCCCTGCGCCACAATCCCAAGAACATAGGCAGTGTGGAGATGGGGGGCATGATTGATAAGCCAGAAGAGGTCATCGCCAACGCCCGCAAGATTGGCCACGTCGTCTTTGACAACGAGGAGGCGCTGATCGCCACCTTGAAGGACCTCAAGGAGGCGAACCTGGGCCTATCCGTGGTGGTGAGCGGCATCTTTGAGAAGGTGGATAAGTGCCTGGAGAAGGCGGGCCTAAAGCATCACACGGCCAATTTCTCCCTGGGGATATGGGGCAGAACCGAGAAACTACCCAGCGATGATATCCTTGAGGTGACCACCATGTGTGGCCACGCCCTGATATCGCCCAATCTGGTCAAAGAGATGGTGCGGGAAATCAAGGCCGGCACCAAGACCCCAGAGGAGGCGGCGAAAGTGCTGATGCCGCAGTGTGCCTGCGGGGTATTCAACCCGGCCCGGGCTGCCAAGTTGCTGGCGGCCATGGCCAGTAAGTAGGGGGAAGGGCGTTCTCAGGGAAGACAGGCGGTGGGTTTTAGCGTTCCAGCAGGGATTTGGTTTCTTCCCATCTTCGCTGGCGGTCCTCATTCCGCGAGGTGATGACCAGCTCGCCATCGCTGCCGGAGACCTGGCAGATGGCGCGGATCATGTCATCGCTCAGCGGGGGGCAGCCCTTAACATATTTGCCAAGGTGAGCTGCGTTTTGGGCACATTTGCCCAGGACCACGGTCTTGGCACGGGCGGCGATCTCATCAGGGTTGGGGCTACCTAGGATAACGGTAAGGTTGATCAAGGCTTGGTCATCACCAAATTTCTTGATGGCGGCGAGCGCGCCGAGGAGTTCGCCCATGCAGCCGGTGCAGACTGACTCCCCAACAATGATGGATACCTCCGGATACCGGCTCTGGAAGAGGTCAAAGCCAGCCCTTAAACGCTGCCGGTTTGCTTCCAGGGGCTCACCAACCACAACCACCTGGCTTAAGTCGGCCTGCTTTCCCTCTCTGGCGGCGAAGTACTGGAGATGCATGACCTGCGCCGGGTCAAAGCCGGCAAGATAAGTGCCCACCGTATCCACGGCCACCGGGTCTGCCCCAGCTATAATTAATCCCAGCTCAAATCTATCCTGGGGGTATTCCCAGAGCCCCTGCATTCCGGCCAGGGCGTCAACGACCACGTAGCTAGGCCTCACCACTGAGTTCAGGTCAGCGATGGCTTTATCCAGCCCCAGCTGGTGGGTCTTCCTCTTTTCCGCGCCAGGCATGACGCCTTTCATGTTCTTAAGGCTTAAGGTAACCAGGGTTCTGAGATGGGTCTTGAGCACGGGCACGCTGATGATGACATCGCTTTCCAGGGCGGTGCGGGCAATTCTGACCGTGTCCATGACGTAAGGGTCGGTCACCGGCACCTCTTCATAGGCATCGCGGTTGAGATTGCGCAGTTCCACATCCAGCCTCTTGGCAACCTCGGCGGTGCCAGAAACCCGAAAAGCTTCTTCCGTGCTGTGGCTGGAGTCAAAGTCCCATCCGGCGCTGGAGCCCTCGCCGATGATTACGGATTTAGGCCCCAGCTCTAATACTATCTTGGCGACTGCCTCGGTAACGCGGTAGTCTGTGGTGAAGCCCATGCCCGAGGGCGCCGGCCAGCAGAGGTTGGGCTTAATCAGAACCCTGGAATCGGCGCTTATTATTTCCTTGAGACCACCGGCCAGGTCTATGGCTTGGCGCACCGCCGCTTCAACTGACTTGCCTGCCCTGACAAGGGAAACCAGGTTTTTCATATCCCTCGTCTCTCGCCTACAGCCTTGGTTCCGAGAAGATTTAGCTACTAGAGTTAATCAAACGAAACAGAGTAACCGCCTCGGATTTTCCACCAGGATGGCATCTATCTCTTCCCGCATCATGCCTCTCTGGCGCATCATGGGGACGATGTAATTTAGGATGTGTGCGTAGCCCCAGCCGCCGTAGCGGACGCGCCTGGTCTTGCAGCAGATATCGTGGGAGATGACGATTTGACCGAGATATCCCTCCTCAATATGCTGGCGGATCTCATAAATGCGTTGGGTGTCATTGGGGAGGTCAAGGAAATCTTCCGCCGTCCAGTAGGAGGGGAAGTGCCCCTCCCATCCCCAGAGGTCATATTCAAGGACACAGCCGGTTTTGAGCAGCCTCAGGCGCTCGGCGTGGTCACGAAGGCGGGCATCAATGTGGCACATGATGACGCGCTTCAGGTCAGCCCCGGCTTCGCCCAGGATTTCGATAATCTCAAAAGGAGCTTTGGCGTTGCGCCCAGGGTGTACGCTTAAGGGTGCCCCGGTGCGCTGCTGGGCCTTGGCCGCGGCGCGCAAGACCTTTCGCTCTATATCTTGAAGGGGCCAGGAGCAGCCGATTTCACCGATGAGCCCGGCGCGTATCTCACTGCCACCAACGCCCAAGGTTATATCCCGCACTATCTCCTCAGCGACCTCCTCCTCGGTCTTGGCGGATAGCTCCGGGCCCTGGCAGGGTGCGGTATAGTATCCGGCGCCCATAATTACGTTGAGGCTGGTAGCCCGGGAGATGCGCGCCAGCGCCCTGGGGTCACGGCCGATGCCAATGGTGGTGACATCCACGATGGTCCTGCCGCCGGCTTGCTGGTAGAGCATGGCTTCATCAATGGCTTCCCCTTCATCCAATAGCTGCATGTTATCCAGATTCTCGTAGGGGTGGTAGCGCAGCCAGCTGAGGTTGTGCCAATCCACCTTTTCATAGGCCAGCGCCCTTTCACTGGCACCACTTGGCTCGGTGAAGATGCATCTCCCGTCAATCAATAAATGCTCATGGGTGAGGGTAATCCCCAAGTCCTTACCTTCAATCACCCCCAGCACGGTCTGCGCCTTTCCCACAAGCTCAGACTTAGCCATGATGCTCGCTCCTTCCCGCCATATAGTGCGGAAGCCGGTTCCTAAAGCACTCCGTATTTGGCGTAGGCATCCCGCAGTAGAGCTCCCTTGAGCAGCTCATTGCGAACCAAGTTCTCCTTCCCCACCTTTTCCAGCGCCCGGGGGATAACTTCCTTCTCCAGCTCCTTGGGGATGACCACCACGCCGTCTATATCACCGAAGACAATATCCCCCGGGTTGACCAGCACGTCTCCGCAGTTCACCGGGCAGCCATGGTCAATCACCATGCCTCTGCCTGCGGAGTCAACCATGCTCATCCCGGTGGCGAAGGTGGGAAACTGCATTTTGGTGATTTGAGCCACGTCTCTGGTATAGCCATCAATGACGATGCCGCGAGCTCCCCGAGCCCGGGCGGCGGTGGAGAGCAATTCACCCCAGAAGCAGTTGCGCGTGGAGCGGTTGGTGCAGACCACCATCACGTCATTGGGCTTGAGCGAGTCAACGGCTTCTATTTCCCCCCGGTACGGGTCATCAATAATCTTGAAGATGTCAGTGGTCAGCACGGTGTAGGCCCTGCCGACGACCACTGCCCCTGGGTAAACAGGGCGGATATCAGCCCTCATGCCCTGCTGGCGCGCCCCCAGGCTATCCAAGACGTCAGAGATTACCGCGGCGGTCAGCTTTTCCTGCATGGTATCAAACATTTCCTGCTCACTAGCAAAGTCAACCATGGAGATACTCCTTTCTGTACTAGTTTCCACCACCCCTTAAAGCTGCTATCCGGCCTCGCTAGAACTTTATCATCTGATGGGGGAGCCAGAGGATGAGGTCAGGGAAGGCTACCAGCAGCCCGAGCCCGACCATAATGAGGATAACAAACGGGATTACCCCGCGAATTATGTCCGCGGTGCTAACCCCCAGCTCTGGAGGCGCGGCGCCGCGGAGGAAGAAGATGGCGTAGGCGAAGGGAGGTGTCATGAAGGACATCTGAAGGTTAACAATAATCATCATGGCGAACCAGAGTTCGTCAAATCCCAGGGCAGGGCCGATGGGTGTTATTATGGGCACCATGATGAAGATGATGCCTAGCCAGTCAATAAACATGCCCAGGATAAAGACGATGAACATGATGACGGCAAAGGCGCCCCAGCGCCCGCCGGGGGAAGCTAGCACCAGGTTCTCCACCACGTCCCCACCACCTAGACCAAGGAAGATGCCGGTGAACATGAAACCGCACACGGCGATGAACATCACCTTGCTGGTAACCCTCAGTGTCTCCATGGCGGTATCCCGGAGGGCTCGGAAGCTGAAGCGGCGGTAGGCGATGGCCAGAAGTATGGTGGCAAAGGCTCCTACCGAGGCGGCTTCAGTGGGGGGCGCTATTCCCAGAAAGATGCTGCCCAGCACCGCCATGACCAGTATCACCGGAGGCACTAGGGAAGTGAGCAGCATGCTTGTTTTCCTGAGGAAGGAGACCGCCCTATCTTCGGGGGGCACTGCCGGGGCTATGTGAGGGCGAATCAGACAATAAATGGCGATGTAGCTGCAGTATAGGCCAGAAAGGATGAGCCCGGGGACAAAGGCGGCCATGAACAGCTTCCCCACCGAGATGGCGGCCATTGGTCCGTAAAGGACCAGCATGATGCTGGGAGGGATGAGGATACCCAGCGTGCCGCCGGCACAAACTGCGCCGCTGGCCAGAGCTTTGTCATAGCCCCGCTTGATCATGGCGGGAAGGGCGATAAGTCCCAGCATGGTGACCGAGGCGCCAATGATGCCCACGCAGGCGGCCAGGATGGTGCCGATGATCACGGTGGTTATCGCCAGGCCACCCCTGAACCCGCCCAGCCACAGGTAGAGGGCGTCATACAATCTTTCCGCGATTCCGGAGCGTTCCAGCATAAGCCCCATGAAAATAAACAGCGGGGCTGCCAGAATAACGTAGCTCCGCACCAGGTCATACATGCGTGAGTAGAACAGGGCGGTTACCTGCGGTCCGCCCCAGGTAAAATAGCCCACGATCAGCGCCACCCCAGCGACCACGGGAGCCAGGGGGAAACCACTCAAGACCCCTACCAGGACGCCGGCAAACATTATGACAGTGATGGCCTCTGGACTTATATCAATCATAGGCTTTGTTCCTGACTATGAAATAAAAGTCACGGATGAAATGAGCTATCACTTGAAGGGTAAATAGCCCTAGTCCCACCACCACCATGGTTCGGAAGGGGCCGGCTGGCGGGTACCAGTAGGTTTCTGAGAGCACTTCGCCAATTTTCCAAGCACGCACCATGTAAAAGGCTGAAGTATCTAAGAGCACATACAGTAGGGGCAGAAGGAACACTAAAGTACCAATGATGTCAATGATCGCCTGGACTCTGGGCGAAAGGTGCACATAAAAAACGTCCACCCGGATGTGCTCGCGCAGCCGGTGGACATACGCCCAGCCCATAACGTAGATGGTGGCGCCGAGCATAACCGCGGTCTCGTATGCCCATATCGTGGCGCCGCCAAAGGCGTATCTCTCAATGACGTCAAAGACCAGCACCAAAACCAGGGCGACGCAAAACCAGCTTATCGCTCTGGCGGTCCAATCACTGATGGAGTCAATCACTCGCAGTATTTTTCTCATCAGCTAGTACCATGATACGGAAAAATCTTCAAAGTTTAACGCGGGAGCTGGAGCTCATCCCGGTTCCGATAGGCCCTAGAGTTCCGTCTCTCATAGTTCGCATATGATGTAGCCCCCGCTTGGAGACGTCTCCAAGCGGGGGCTAACCTGGTGCCTACTTGTAGTACGGGAACTGGAGATTATCGGTTTCTCGGTAGGAATCCATGAAGTCCCTTACGGAGGTCCAGACCTTGGCAAAGAAGGCATCCTCCGCGGCTTTCGTCTCGTAGAAGTCTCTGGCGGCGACCTCTACTTCCTTCTGTACGTCCTCAGTCAGGGTGAGGAACTCAAGGCCATAATCTTTGTACTTCTGGATTACCGCCATATCCTCAATGGTTGATTCGCAGAGGAACCTTGTTGCCTCAGCCAGCCATTCCTCTTCCACGATGGGTTTCAGGTCATCGGGGAGCTTCGCCCAGGCATCCTTGTTGACAATGTAGGGGGCGATTACTGAGGGGGCATGGATTCCGGGGAAGACGCCGTATTTGGCCACCTCGTGGAAGCCCATGGGCCAGTTCAAGGACGGAGAGCCATACTCAAAGGCGTCAATCACTCCCCGCTGGAAGGCTTCATAGACCTCCCCGCCGGGCAGGAAGATTACCGAGGCACCGAAATACTTCTCCAGTATTTCACCCCAGTCACCGGCGGTGCGGAACTTAAGTCCCTTGAAGTCCTCAAGCGTGTTCAGAGGCTTGTTGCTGAAGCCGAACATCTCGGCGCGGGTTATCTGGGCTACGGAGACGCCGACGACGTTATAGTCTTTGACCATCTCCTGGAATAGCTCCTCACCGCCTCCCTCAAGGTACCAGGTGAGATACTCCAGAGGCGTTGGCCCGGCCACNATGATGTTNTAGAGGCCACCGGCGGAGAACTTGTCCATATTATAGTGCATGCCGGTATAGGCGACCTCAACGATTCCAGCATCTACCGCGTCAAACTCCTTGGTCGCTGGGGCTACGGCACCGCCCGGGAAGAACTCAATGACCAGACGACCATTGGTCATCTTCTCAATGTTTTTGTTGGCTCGGATGACCGATTGGGAGTAAATGAATGACTCCGGTAGATATGATGCCAGCCGCCACTTAATTACCTCCGGAGGCTGTGCTGGCGCTGGGGCAGGTGTTGGAGTTGGTGCTGGCGCCGGGGCTGGCGCAGGCGCTGGTGCCGGCGCGGGAGCTGGAGCAGGCGCGGGGGCTGGGGTAGGCGCTGGGGCGGGGGCGGCACAACCAGCCGCGATTAACCCACCTACCAGAACCACCGCCAGAACCACCAATAACTTTCCTTTCATTTTTTCCTCCTAAAATTCGGGACTTAGCCGAGAAATCTTCACTTTGCCGAAAGCTCTCACCTCCCTTTACTTGTTCTGGACGCTCGCCTGCGATTTTCCTATCCAATGGTCTTGAGGTGATAATTGCCATTTAGTATTGTAACACACCTTGTCAAGACCGCAGTTCAGCTTCTTAACGGCGGAATATTCTGAAAAGCCTTGCTTTTAGCCTCAATCTAGGGATAGGGGGTATCGGCCATACTCCCTGATGGCTCTTACCATCTCCGCATAATTTTCCGGACTTACCGCGCCATGGATTGAGTTGCTGGACATGCAGATATACCCACCCCCCTTGCCCGCCTTTCTGATGCAGTCCTTCACCGCCTCACGGACCTCCTCCTTGGTTCCCCAGCTGAGCAGGTTGCCGCAGTCAACATTCCCCAGTAAACACACTTTGTCTCCGTATTTGGCCTTAGCCTCCCCCAGGTCCATGCCGGCCAGCGGGTCAATGGGGTGCACGCCGTCCACCCCGGTGGCAACGATCATGTCAAAAATCTCCCAGATATTGCCATCGGTGTGCTTGAGGCAAGGCACCCCCCGGCTGTGGCAGTACTCCACTATCTCCCTGAAGACGGGTATGATGAACCTCTCGGTGTACTTGGGGGATACCATTGGCCCATGGGTGAAGGCCCAGTCGGCGGTCTCCATGATGATGTCAACGCCGACGTCAATCAAATTCTTAATATATCTGCGGTAGTAATCGCTGACGATTTGATTTAGCCGGTCCACCATATCAGGGTCCCGTATCATATCCTTGAATAGTTCGTTCTGGGCGCGCAGGCTGTCCTTGACCGTGGCAAAGGGCCTGACGGTGGCGATGATCGCTTTTCTACCCTTAAATCTCTTCACCGCCTCCTCCAGCCTCTTGAACCTGGCCGGGAGGTCAGGGTCGGGGCCGACGTAGCTCTCCAGGTCCTCCTTGCTCTTGATCGCCGGCTCCAGGGTGACGGGCACGCTCATGGAGACTGGCGAATATTGCTTGATGGCGCCCCACTGGTCGCGAACAATCCCCTTGGCCTTATCTATGACTTGATACTGGTCGGTTCGCGTCTCATGGTAGCAGACCGCGTCCAGGTCCATGTATTCGCAGAAATCCTCATAGGAGGCGCCGGGCTTTATCGCCTCAATCACCCTCTCGTCAATGTCTATCTCAAAGGTGGGGATGGCGTCAGGTTCCTCCCGTCTGATGGCGGTAAGCATACGCTCCAGGTTGGATAATTTCTTCATTCTGGTTCCCCCTTTTATAGAAGACTCTTGGCGATG
This sequence comes from Dehalococcoides sp. JdFR-56, assembly GCA_002011495.1. Lineage (GTDB taxonomy): Bacteria > Chloroflexota > Dehalococcoidia > Dehalococcoidales > RBG-16-60-22 > JdFR-56. The sequence continues at coordinate 8,932 of MTNR01000072.1, forward strand.
GCCACGGCCTCGACGGCGTCTCTGGCGTAGGCATCGGCCCCGATCTGCTGGGCGAAGGCCGGGGTCACCGGGGCGCCGCCGACCATCACCTTGATTTTGCTCCTCAGCCCGGCTTCCTTGAGGGCGCTTATGGTATCGGCCATCTTGGGCATGGTAAAGGTCAAAAGCGCCGATAGCCCCAGGATGTCAAAGTCACCGCTTTTAACCACGTCACAGAACTGCTCCGGGGCAACGTCAATGCCTAGGTCGGTCACCTCCCAGCCATTTCCCTCCAGCATGAGGATGACGATGTTTTTGCCGATATCGTGTAAATCGCCCTGAACCGTGCCGATGGCATACCTGCCGGCGTAGGCGGCTCCTTTGGTGGCTAGCTCGGGCCGCAGCAGCTCCAAGGATGCCTTCATGGCATCCCCCGCCATCAATAGCTCGGGGAGGTAAATCTCACCCTTCTCGAAGGAGTTGCCCACTATCTCCATGGCGGGGAGAAGGCCTTTATCCAGGACCTCCTTGGCAGCTATCCCGCTATCCAGGGCCCGGCGGGTGAGGTCACCGGCCTTGGAGACCTCGCCTTCGGCAACGCTATGGGTAAGTTCGGTGAAATCAAACATGCTTTGGAACCTCCTAGATATTTTTTCAAGCCAGGCACATTCAAGGTTACCCATATAATACACGAAGATACAAGCTGCGGTCTAGGGCGCGCTGTGATTAGGTCGTTGTTATCTCTACAAGGGGTAAAAGTATATGGCCCAATGCTACAATATTCGGCGATTATTGGGTAGTTTTACCTCTTGACAAGGCCTGCCCGAGCCGTTAATATAACTTCCAGCGTCTTTTCGTTCAGGAACTTTCGGCTTGGAGGAATCAGCGATAGTGAGTTTGCGCCACTGGCATCGGGTTGGTTGGATTGGACTATTTCTTTTCCTTATCATAGCTTTATTGCTCGCCGGTTGTGGCCCAAAGGCACCCACACCTACCCCAGCGCCGGCCCCTGCCCCGGCGCCGACAACGCCAGCTCCAGCACCAACCCCGACGCCAACCCCGGCGCCCACTCCCGCCCCAGCTCCCTCACCTATACCTAAGCCGGCACCACCGAAAACAACGCCAACGTCAATCGGGCCTTACATCGCGCATACTACTGAAGGTAGAGACGATTGTTTGGCCTGTCACGGTGTCTTCGTGATGTGGCCAGTCCCAGCCACCCATGAGGGCCGCACCAACGAGACCTGTCAGGGATGCCATCAGCCCATCCCCGGCGGCCCCACCCTAATAGCCCATGCCGTGGAAGGGCGGAGCCAGTGCGATACCTGTCACTCCGATGAGGGGTTGGTGGCTCTGCCGGCAGACCACGAGGGACGGACGGCGAAAATCTGCCTCATGTGCCACGAGGTATCTCCCACCATGCCTACCCTCATCGCCCACAAGACAGCGGGCAAGGAGAATTGTTCTGCCTGCCATGCTGAGGGGGCGCTGGTTGTCCTGCCTGCTACTCATGAGGGGCGCACCGACCAGATGTGCCTGGCCTGCCATGAGGTCTCGCCGGTAACCCCAACGCTCATCGCCCACAAGACAGCGGGTAAGGAGAACTGTTCTGCCTGCCATGCTGAGGGGGCGCTGGTTGCCCTGCCTGCTACTCATGAGGGGCGCACTGACCAGATGTGCCTGGTCTGTCACGAGGTCTCGCCAGTAACGCCACCTCTTATCACGCATAGTCTGGTGGGCCGAGGCACTTGTTCTGCCTGCCATGCTGATGGCGCGCTGGTCGCGGTGCCGGCCAGCCATAAGGGCAGGACTGACCAGACTTGTCAGGTCTGCCACGAGGTCTCGCCGGTAACTCCAACGCTCATCGCCCACCGCATTGAGGGAAGGGAAACCTGCTCCACCTGCCACGCTGCAGGCGCGGTGGTGGCTCTGCCTGATACTCATGAGGGGCGCACCGATGAGATGTGCCTAGTTTGCCACAAGGTGGCTCCGGTGCTGCCGCCGGATGCCCCGCATACGCTGGCAGACCGTCACCCGTGTGCTGACTGCCACGCTGAAGGGAAACTGGTGGGGGCACTGCCCGAGACCCATGTGGACCGCTCCGATGAGACCTGTGAGCTCTGCCATGAGGTCGTTCCCGGCGGCGTGGCCCAGATACCGCACAAGCTGGAAGGCCGCACTGATTGCACGCTCTGCCACATCCCCGCCCAATAGCCTGAGCGCCTAGAGCGGTCTCTCGGGGCTGGTCAACCCCGGCATCTCAGCATTCGTGCCGCGCCTTGCTGGCAAAAACGGGAGAAGACCATCGTCACGGGCTTTTCCCTAATGGCAGGGGCCACCTAGGCAGTTATCCTTCGTCCATCCTCCGGGGCCAGCCCATGAGGAGATCACCAGCTTGGAGCCGTTGCTGTAAGGCGCTGGGTCGGTGGTCTGCACCACCATAGCCCGGGTCCATCCGCCATGGGGGATGGCGCTGTGGCAGTTCTGGCAGCCTTTCACTGCGCTTCGGCCCATATGGAAGGCGTGGAGGTTGGGGCGATCTCCGGAGAAGCTGGTAAGGCCGGCAGTATTGGAGCCGCCGGCATCATACACATTCGGGTCGTGGCACTGGAGACAGAGGCTATATGATGTGCCCGTGGTAGTATCACTCCAGGTGCCCCGCAGCAGATAGGCATTATTGGAGCCGTGCGGCCCCCTAGGGTCGGTTGCCGTCTCGCTGGCATGGCAGCTGGAGCAGCCCAGGGGTGTGTCCTTTGACATGCCTGAGCCCGGGGTAAAGGTCATGTCTCTGTTGCTGGCATTGGTCCGCGGCGTGTTGCCTGAGGCTGCGGTCAGGTCATTCTCCACCCAGTGGTAGGAGGCGTTGTTGACGTTGAACTCCTTGGCCTGGTCAGTCTCGGTGATGCCACCGGTGTGGGAGAGGGGTGGCGTAACATCGTAGGCATAGGATGAGTGGCACTTAAAGCACAGCTGATACTCCTCAGTTATCGGCGAGACCCTGGTATAATTGGCGCTGGTGAGCGCTGTCCACCCGGTGGTGGGGTTGCTCACCGTCACCCCCCAAACCCGCTCAATGGTTCTGGCCAGGTCACCGAATCCAGGGGTGGAGGCCCCTGTCCAGGCAGCGTGCGGGTTGTGGCAGTCCTCACACTCCACGTGACGGTTGGAGGCGGGAAGCCAGTTGTAGTATCCCTCACCGGTTCCGTGGCTCCCCTCGGTGGCGCCGATGGGGTGAGTGTAACTCTTGTTGCTGAACTGGGAGGCGATGTCAGTTCTGGCGCCGGTGCCATCGTGGCAAGCGTTGCACAGCCCCTCCTCAGGCCATACCTTCCGCAGTTTCTTCCCTGAGGCCGTGTGTGCCCGGTGGCAGGAGACGCACTTATCAGTATCCGTGGCAAAATTATAGTGTGGGCTAAACGGATTATCATCCTCCCATACCGAGATGGTGGCGTAGTTGGCGTAGCTGTTAAAGGCGGTTCCGGCATCGGTCAGGCGGAAGGAGTAGGCGGTGTAATACTCAGCATTGGCATTGGCCTGAACGTTAAATTCAATCTCCGTATAGGAGCCAGCATCAAGGGAGATAGCCGATGGCGGAGAGGCGTCATACGCGTATCCTGCCTGGGCGATGCCGGTTCCGGTCCCCAGGGCGAAATCGGTGGTGGCGATGGTGTCCCCGTTGTTGAACTGGCTGGTGGGCGCGATAAAGAAGGGGTCTGTTCCCGAGGTGGTTGGCACCGCCGTCCAAGTACCTCCTGACGAGAGATACTCCAGTTGAGGTAGCCAGCTCTTGGCGGTGCCGCCGTTATTATACACCTGGAAGCGCACCCGGAAATTGGTGTTTCGTCTGATGCCCCTGGTTTTGGTATCAGTGGCCTCATACCACTGCATTGAGGAGAGGGGGGTATCCTGGCCGATGCGGTAGTGAGCCTCACGGATGTTACCCGGCGCCGTTGATATCGTATAGGCAAGGTCAATCCTAGAGTTCTCCGACGAGGTATCAAAGCCCAGGTAAACGGTGGCGGGGTCAGCGGTGCGCACCCAGAACTCCACCCCGAAGCGCTCCTCAGGCCCGATGATGGTGCCGGTTGGCACATTCACACTCCAGTTGAATAGGCCGTAGTTCGGATAGGCAGTGAGGTCCTGATTGGTCTTATTGGTATCGGAGAAAAGCTCCGTCTTCGTTCCAGAGCTGTCAATTTTATATATCTTCACTATTAGCCGTTTCATGGTAACCACGGGGTCACTGCTGAAGTAGATATTGAAGGTCCAGGTGCTCCCGATGTCCCACTGCTCGCCCGCCGGGACCGGGTCGGAGACGAAGATGGAGATGCCGTCGGCATCGGCTAGCTTGACATCGGAGCCTGCTGGTGAGGAGGCGGTAAGCTCAGCTAGGACGCCCACCGGGGCGGTGCTGTTCAGCGTATTATAAGTGACGGAGCCCACCACCACATCGGCAGCGTGGAGATAGTCCGTCACCGCTGGGTCAGCCACCAGCACCTCCCAGGTGCCGCTGGTGGCTAGGCCCGGGGAATGGCTGATTTCACTCCAGAACCGGTATTTGGTGGGGGGTATGGTTCTCTCCGGACTGAGCAAGACGTATTCCCGGCTGACGGCTCCCCCGGCGCTTATGTCTCCCACCGCCCACTCAATCTTGTTGGTGGTCGCGTCCACGGGGGAGACCACGCCTCCACGGGCATCACTGACCACCCACGAGGCAGGGAAGTAGTCAATGAGCTTGACCGAGGTCAGCCCTACCTCCACGGAGACTCCTATCCGCATGGTGACCTGGGAATTGGGGGGAACCTTGTGCTGCCCCACCTTCTCGCCAAAGAGGCGCCGCTCAAAGGTAGCCAGTCTACTGATGGACATAACGCTGAAGCGGGTAAAGTGGCTCACCGGACTGCTGATGGTGTTTGCCGCCGGGTCAACGGTGATGCCTTTAAGCATAACCCACTGGCCGTTGTTCTCATCCCAGAAGGCGATGAACAGGCTTTCTTCGTTGATCCCTTTGGGGATATCCGCCTCATCATAGGTGAGGGTCATGGTTATCGGCGGATCAAAGGTGGCGCCGCTGGGCCCAAGCTCATAAGCGGTGCCAATAACGCTGGCGCCCTTGGGCAAGGGTGGCAGCTCAGGCGCCTCAATTATGCTTATTTCAGTAAGGGGCTTCCCTTCAGCGGTTTTGCCGATGGTTCCTTGGTTGATGGTGAGCCTGAGCTTCCCATCCAGAGATTCAGCGGTGGTGGCGCTGGTGAATACCCCCTTGGCATCAACAATGCCCATCAGGTCCTTGAAGCCGGGCGCCAGCGAGCGCCCCGGGGCCACGAGCGCAGCGGAGAGGCTGAACAGGCTGCTGCTTTGGGTGAAGCTGTCGCCATTGGCGGCGAGCCTAGCATCAATGCGGTAATCGCCGGCGGGCCAGTCGGGCGGGGAGGTCCAGGTGACATCATAGGTTATGGAGACGGCGCCGGCTCCATAGGCGTAGCTATAGCCGGAGACATAACCCCAGGAATAGGCACCGCTTGGCGCCCAGTAAGCGTACCCGGTGCCGGTGGTATACGCCCAGCCATACCCGGGGGTAGCCGTAACGCTGGCAGCACCGCCACCCGTTTCTGCCGTGGTATAGCTTTTGGAGCCTGTGCCCAGGGGGAGGTTGGTCAGGGTGGCCTGGTAGGTCTCCCGCGCGTCCGCTTTATAAATATATAGGGTGACCTGCTCAATGGGCACCAGCTCCTGGTCCTCAATGGTGATGGTCACGCTGAAGGAGTGGGTGCCGCCGGCGGTTCCGGAAGCCGGGGGGGCGATGGTTATCTCCAGCGCGCTCGTTGGGGCAGCAAACCACAGCGAGGTGCCGGTGACCATCACCAGAATAAGTGCCAGCACTATTCTGGATGCACTCTTCTTAAACCCTTTCATATCCACGTCCCTGCTAAGCCAAGCTTAACCCTGCCCTTCGCCTCCGGCTTGGATGGAAACCTGAGCCCATCCGCAGTTAGTGAGATGGTAAGTTTTCTGCCATTCTACCATAATCAGCTTGGCCAAATCCCTGCCTTCCCATCCAAAAATGAGAGCGGCCCTCTAAGGGCCGCTCTCGGGGTAGCTCCACCAGCTTGAAGCCAGAGTAACCTCAGCTGGCGGCTAGTTCTGCGACAAGTCACTGCTGCTATGGCACTGCAAGCAGACGCCGCGGTTATCCACGGTGAGCAAGCGGCTGTACTGTCCTTCAGTCCCGGTCTGCCAGGTCGCGTTGGCGCTGCCATCAGGCCAGGTTGGTCCAGCGGCGTTGCCACTCATGCTGGCTGAGGTACCGTGCGCCACATGGCAGGCCAGACACTCGCCGCTCAGGGTATCAGTATGATGGCGGTAGTTGAAGGGCGAGCTGCCGGAGTCAGTGCTGCCCGAGCCGGGTGATGCCTTATATCTGGTATGGCACTGGCCGCACCACTCAGCCATCTTGTTGGTGACGTTGGCGGAGTAGGCGCTCAAGTCACGGTAGTTATTGGCATCATAGGTGATGGTGTAGTTGTCGCTGAGTCCGGCCGTGATGTTCACCGCGGTGAGGCTGGACCATCCGGAGAGGGAGGTGGGCTTGGGCCTGAGGATGCGGTAATTGGAATTGCCGTGAGGGTTGTGGCAGTTACCGCACTCCAGGGCAACCGTCTCACCGTTACCCGTGGTTCCCGAGCCCCAGGCGGTGGCGGCGCTGGCTCCCACAGTATGCTTGGAGGTGATATTGCCTGAAGTCACATTGCCCGAGGCTGAGGTGTCCATATAGGCCTGCTCGAAGCCGCCTCCCCTCAGCCCGGCGTTCTGGACGCCCTGGCTGGTGCCGAGGTAAACACCAGTGGTCACCTTGGTATCAGCGGAGGTACCATCATGACAGCTGGTGCACAGGGCATACTGAGTGGTGCTCTTCAGGAGCTTGGCTGCGGTACCAGTGTGCGCCCGGTGACACCCGGCGCAGGCATCAGTGGTGGCGGTGAATGTCCCCTGGTGCGGCCCTCCCGTGGCGAAAACCGTCGTCGCCATGACTGAAACCAGGGAAACAATTGCGAGGAAGACTACGACCGCTCTCCATGTATTGGCTCTCATTAGCTACCCCCTTTCTAGTGCTATAACACCTCGGAAGCCGGTGTTAGACTCGAACCGGTACCATCTCCCGGGCAGGGAAAAGTTCCCAAATCCATCTCAAAATGTACTTCATCATTCTCATTCCTGGGAGGTTCAAGTCTACAAGGAGTTTATATGAGCTACTCTGAAATATCTACCGTAATCGAGGGCTCGAATAACCCAATTTTTGTGGGTAGGGGGTACCCAATTCACAGTAACAAGGCCAAAAATGCCTAGAGAAAAGCCAAAATTTGCCTAGCGGGTGGGGAAGTATTGGTACTGGGGCAGCTTCGGGCCGGTTTACCCTTCGAAGTCTATGAGCCCCTTGCGCAGGGCGTACTTGGTCAGGTCCTCGCGCCTGGCCAAATTGAGCTTGCGCATCACTGCTTGACGATGTTTTTCCACTGTTCTTATGCTCAAGAACAGCTTCTCCGCCATCTCCCGGTTGGTGTATCCGGAGGCGGCCAGGCGGAGCACCTCTCTCTCCCTGGGGGTGAGCGAACTATATTTTTCGTCTTGTGGACCGGCGTCCGCCTTGACGAAGCCTTCCAGAAAGACCTTGGCTATGGCTGGGGAGAGAAAGACCTGCCCCTGACAGACCACATAGATAGCGTAGAGCAGCTCCTGTGGTTCCGCCTCCTTCAGGATATAGCCTGATGCCCCAGCTCTGAGCACGGGGAAGAAGAACTCCTCATCGTCGTGCATGGTGAGGACGAGGACATTGATGTCAGGGAACTCCTTTTTGATTTGGCGGGTGGCCTCAATGCCGTTCATCCCCGGCAGCGCGATGTCCATCAGCACTAGGTCAGGGTGAAGCTCTCTTGCCTTCTCGATGGCCTCTTCTCCATGGGCTGCCTCACCCGCCACCTCAATGTCAGGCTGGCTCTCCAGGAGCGAGCGTATGCCCGCCCGAACAATCCCGTGGTCATCCACGATCAAAATGCGTATCTTGCCCATGGCTAGACACTTCCCAGAGGGATGCGGAACTCGATACTGGTGCCCTTCCCTCGTTTGGATTCTATCTTGAGCTCGCCCCCGAGGATGGCTACCCTTTCCCGTATGCCGCGCAGCCCCCAGGACTCGGGGGCCTGAAACGCTGCCTCAACATCGAACCCCTTACCGTTATCCTTGATGGTGGTGGTGACCATTGAGTTTTTCGCCGTTACTTGGATGTTGACCTCCGAGGCGCCAGAGTGGCGGATGATGTTGGTGATCGCCTCCTGAATGATTCTGAACAGCGTAATCTCTACTTGGGGAGAGAGCCGGTCCTTCAGGCCGATGAAGCTGAGCTGCGCCTTGATTTTCTGGGCTTCCAGATGGCTCTTGACGTAGGAGCGTAGCGCCGGAACCAGACCGAGCTGGTCGAGAACTTCAGGGCGAAGGTCGTAGATTAGCTTGCGCAGGTCGGCCAGGGTGCGAGCGGCGAGGGAGCGTGACTGGGCTAGCTTTTCTTTGGCTTCGGTGGCTTCATCAGGCAAGGCCTCTATCGCCCGGGATAGATTCATCATGATCGCGGAGAGGGCCTGCCCAGCTTCATCATGGAGTTCCCGGGCCACCCGGCGCCGCTCCTCCTCCTGGGCGGAAATGAGCCTCTGCAGCAGCTGACCACGAACTGCCGCCATCTGCTGCACCTGCTTGGTCCTCTCCTGCACCCTTGCCTCCAGCTCTCTCTTGGAATCCTCAAGGGCTCGGGCGTATTGCTCAACCCGCTCCGCCATCTCATTGAAGGTACGGGCCACCATGCCAACCTCGTCCTCCTTCTCCACCTCAGCCCTGGCGCTGAAGTCGCCTTTCGAAATCCGGCGCGCCGAGGCAGAGAGCTTGGAGAGAGGATTGAGCACCGCTGACCTGACCATGAAGGCCACCGCTCCCCCCACGGCGATAAAGGTGAGCCCACCAATCAGCGCCATGAGCAGCATCTGCGTCCTCAGTTGCTTCTCAATGGGGCTTCTGTTCAACCCAATCTCAATCGCCCCCAGCATCTTTGCCTCAGCGCCATGACACGTCTGGCATTCGGGCTTGTTCATTACTGGCATGATCACGCAGAGTTCGCTCTGCCCATACATTATCTCGGTTCTGGTCACTATCTTCCCTGTGGCCAGGGCCTGGGCGATTTCGGCATCGTGCCTTGTTTTACCGATCTCTGAGATCTCGCCTGAGGCATACACTTTTTGGGTGCTGGAGAGGATGACCACCTCATTGATCAGTGGTACCGAGGCAATGCGCGCCACTGCATCTTGGATGTTCTCCTGCCCGCCCTCCAGCATGTCATGCTCCAGGGTCTCGTGAATCATCTCGGCCATGCTCAGCGCTGACTCTTCAAATTGGGAGAAGGCGGCCTGCCGCTGCAAGTGCAGCATGATTCCAGCGCCAGCTACCCCGATAACCAGCAGGATGAGAAAGATGAAGAAGGTGATTTTGTATTGAAGTTTCATCACAGCCCACCGTCAACCGCTCAATATCCCCACACTTGGATTCGGTTGTTCTCACGGTCGGCGATGTACAGCCTCCCCGCAGCGTCAATAGCCAAATCATTGGGGAAGTTGAACTCGCCGTTGCCTACCCCTCTCTGGCCGAAGGTGAACAGTTGCCTCCCTCCCTGCTCTAGGTCATAGACGCGAATCAGGTGACTGAAGGTATCAATCACATAGAGATAGTCCCCCTCTATGGCAATCCCCCGGGGGAACCCGACCACTTCCTTGGCACCGCTACCAAGCTCAGCCAGGAGCTGACCCTGGGCATCGAAAATTTGGACACGGTAGTTGTTGCTGTCAGAGACGTAGATTCGCCCGAGGCTATCCACGGCGACGTCATTGGGGAAGGAAAATTCCCCCTTGCCGTTACCCTCCTTGCCGAATTCCAGCTTCAGTTTCCCCGAGGCGTCAAATACCATGACCCGGTGCTTGAGGCTGGTCACCTCGGTGACGTAGAAATTGCCGCTGGCATCAAGGGCTAGGCCAAGGGGAGACCACCGCATCTCCGGATTGTCTCTGGGGGTAAAGGCGCCGAGATAGGCGCCGTCTACGTCATAGATATCTATGGTGCCCCTCATCCGGTCAGAGACATACATGGTGCCCATGCGGTCAATGGCCGCATAGGTGGGGGCACGCTCCGCAGGCTCTGTTCCCGGAGGAACCAGAACCAAGATCTCATTTCCTTCGCCATCGAAAACCCGAGTAACGCGGTCACCCCGGCTCTCGGTAACCACGATGCGCTGCCCCGCCGGGTCAACCGCCACCCCAAGTGGCCGCTGTATATCGTAGATGGAGAAGAGATACTTGGGCGGGCCCTCCCGCACCACCGGCTTGGTGGGGGTAGCCCAGACTTCAGGGACGGGCAGGACCGGGAAGAACGGTCTCCGGATGACATCAACTCTGGCGAGGACAATGCCTGGTGCATGCTGTGCCAGAACCTCGTCCCGCTTCTCTTGGTAGTTGGCCGGGAGTGGCGGAGGCGCGGGAACTCTGGAGGCGGGCTTTATCGCTTTCTTCACCTTGAAAACGGCGGTGCCGGTTTCAGAATTGAGCGCCAGCAGGGAGGCACCGCCTACCTTAACGTCGGAGCGGTCCTTGGCCACGGATTTTCTCGCTAGGTTTCTGGCCACGGTCACCAGCCTCTTCAGCACGGCCGGGTCCTCTCGCCATTCCTCAGGAAGCGGGGGTATGGCCACCACGTCACCGGCGTTGAGGGGAATGAGGGTCACCACCGCCCTCTGCTCACTATCTACAGTTATGGCGCTGACCCTGACGGCGCCCTGGCTGACCTCAAGGATGGTCTCCTGTGCCTTGCCTACCTTCACCTCAAGCATGGTGCCCTGGACCACTGCCACCTGGTTGAGGGTGAGGAGTTCAAAGAGAGAATCGGGGTTGGTCTGCCTTACCGCGGCGATGGCCACCCTCCCCTGAACGACCTCCAAGCCGATGGACCTAGCTGCCTCCAGGGGTTGCTCTTTGAGGCTTCGGCTCCAGGACTGGTGCACTTCAGCCTCGCCTTCAATCTTAACGGTGCTGCCATCAAAGTATTGCAGTACGGCTAGACTATCTGGCTTTGCTCTGATGTCATTGCCTGCTTCAAGCCAGGTTTTATCAGCTGACCCTAGGAATTCCCCCTGGTGGGTGGCGTAAACTTCCACCTCTCCCTTCAGGATGCGCAGCATCACCGGCTGCTCAACCCAGACTTCCCTTATCACCAGCCAGTAAATCGCGGCCAAAGCCAATACCAGCGCTGCGGCAATCCCCAGCCAGAGCCTCTTTCTCTTTCTCCAAGGAAAGCCCTTCGATCTGGAGAGCGCCGAGTTGAAGCTTATCCGCAGTCTGGAGATTAGTGGTGATAGTTTTACCATCTCACTCTTTTCCCACCCCCAGCGCCTGCAATTTGGCCTGAGCAAGCCAAATGTCCGGGTCTAAGTTCAGGGCCTGCTGGTAGGCGCTGATGGCTTTCTCAATTTGGCCTTCCTTCTCATAAGCTAGCCCAAGCCCGAGGTAAGCATCAGCTAGGTCAGGCATGATGGCCACTACCTCCTCCAGCTGCCGCACCGCTTTACCGGTGGCACCTGAACTGTAGCTCACCATGGCCTCGGCGTATCGGGCCAGGCCCTCCTGCCCGGTCTTCTTATAGCACTGGGCCAGGCCCTGATAGGCTTCAGCGAAGTTGGGCACAAAGCGTACCGCCTGCTTAAAGGACTCGATAGCCTTTTCCAGCTCCCCGGTATGCTGGTAGGTGGCCCCCAGCGTGTACCAGGCATCAGCGTCGGTCCTATCAATGGACAGCGCTTCCTCGAGATATTCAATGGCCTTTTCCGGCTTCTCCAAGTTAAAGTAGGCGACGCCCAGATAGTAGTAAACCCCCTCCAGCTGGCGGCTGACACCCCGCAGAGGGTTATCTTCATTTAGTTCCACCACTTTGAGGTAAGGCTCGAGGGCCTCCTCATAGCGCCCCTGCTCCATGTAAATATCCCCGAGTGCCACCAGTGCCCCTTGATGGGAGCCATCTAGCTCCAGCGCTGCTTTAAGCTGGTCTGTGGCCTGCTCTAGGGAGCCCGCCTCATAATAGAAGAGCGCCAGCTCCACCCGCTTGTCCGGGTCATCAGGATTCTGGGCCACCACCTTTTCCAGCCTGGCGACCTCTCTCTCCACAAGCTCCCCCGGCTGATCGCGGGAGATGAGAAGGTAGGCGGTCACTCCACCAATCACTATGGCCAAGCCCGCAGCAACAAGTATGCTGAACCTCAGACTGCGCAAACGTCCCAACATCAGATTCATCCTGCTGTGGGGGATTTCTTGGCTAACGAGTCTGCCCTCCGCTCCATAGTATACGATAGCGCCCCAAGCTAATCAAGCAATTCGGGGCTGGGGCAAATGTCCCCCAACCACCGACCTACCTGGGCCCAAGGCGCCTATCTCCCCAGGATGTTTAGGAAATGTTTAGAAATCCCCAGTGAGTTTTAGGCATTTGTTTAGCCTCACCCACCTACAATGGGCCCAGAAAGCAGCGCGGTAGTGACCGAACTTTCGCTTTCAAGCCTGAAGTAGGAGGAGTGATGAAAAAGATAAGATATATCCTGCCGCTTGTGGTGCTCCTCGCCAGTCTCTTATTTGCTAGTCTAGCTCTTGCCGATAATGGCCCGCATAGTCAGGACAAGATGAGCGACCCTGAGCACTGCACGCTGTGTCATCGGTCCCACTCCTCTGCGGGCCCCGGGCTGCTGAGGGAGAGCCAGAATCTGGCCGCTTTCTGTTATACCTGTCACGGGAGAGACCGCTCCGGGGCGGCCACCAATGTTCAGGATGGCCGGTACTCCAATGGGGAGGGGTTGAGGGGCGGTGGCTTTGAACAGGCAGTGATGGACCCGGGGCTGACCGGAACTCCCTCAAGCAAAAAGGTGACCTCGGCGCACAGCGTTGATAGCTCCCTGGTGAGAGCCTGGGGCGGCGGCGATATCAGCAGCACCCCCGATTATGGGAACTTGATAGCGCTGGACTGCACCAGTTGCCATAATCCTCACGGCAATGGCACCTATCGCATGCTGCGCCCCCGGCCCAAGGGGATGTTCAATGAGGAAAACGCGGAGCCAGTGGTGGTGCCTGATGAAGATTCGCCCACCTATACCATCACCTATGATGAGACCACCCACTACCGTGATACTTCCTATGTGCCGGAGAATCTGGATAAATGGTGTGCCCAGTGCCATACCAGGTATTTAGCCGGCCCTGAGGCGGGGCACACCCCGTCTGGTGATGCTATCTTCAACTTTCGGCACCCCACTGAAGGCTTGCCTGGTGGCTGTCTAGCCTGTCATGTGGCTCATGGCACCACGGCCACAGTGGGGGAATATGGTGGGGCAGTGAACCTTCCCGATGGCACCTCCGGTGGCGGCGCCAGCGATAGCCGCCTGCTCCACACCGATGGCCGCGGCGTGTGCCTCCAGTGCCACAGCGCCAGCTCTCTCACCCAAAACTAGTCACATCTCCCGCCCGCGGCCAGGCGAGGGCAAAGCTGGGCTAAAAAGCCCTGCCGGTTGAGAAGGTGGCTTCTGCTCAATATGATATAATTTAGGCTAAAAGAGGTGAAAAGATTGGCGGTGCTCTCAAGGATGCCAAACTCCGGCCGTTATGCCTTGATTCTCATCATGGCTCTCCTTGTGGTTGTGGTGCCGCTGGCCGGATGCAGAGAGCTACCGCCTGCCACCCAGCCGGCACCTCCACCAGCGCCAGCTTTTACGCCACCAGCAACACCGGGGCCACCGCCATCGCCGCTTCCTCCGCCAGTACCGGTTCCTCCACCGGCACCGGTGCCACCGCCATCACCAGCGCCTCCACCGCCTCCACCTCCTCCCATACCTGGGCCACCCCAGCCACCGCCGGCATATCCTCCACCACCATCACCACCCAGCACACCACCCCCTCCGCCGGCATACGTGCCCCCGGCCCCACCTGAGGTGCCGCTGCTCGAGATAACCGTCAAGGATGATATACCTGGCGGCAACCAGCGAGCCGTGGATAGCTTCCTCGAGACCTATCCATTTTTGGTCAAATATCTGGGGGAGCCTTTCACCATCGGCACTGAGGGTGTCAACTGGGAATTTGATGCCGACGCCCCGGGATGGGGCTGGGATGCGGAGACGAATACCGTCTTCCTCAATGGCAATGTTCTGGAGCAGGGCCCGGAGCAAGCTCCCTACGCCAAGCTTGATGAGTCTTACCAGCATGAAACTGCCCATCTTTTTTACGATGTGGGCGATAGCGCCATCCGCTTTGATTTCGGGCAGTGGATCTGGGAAGCCCACGCCCTGGCCGGGCAGGCTTTGGCCAATCAGGACGCGCGGGGAGAGCCCACCTTCGGCCAGGTGGCCACGGGCTATGATACCCAGGCCAATATCGGCTATGAGGTGGTGAATGGTGTGCCCCGGGATGGCGAGAAATGGAACCGCACCATCGTTGACAGCAATGCCACCCAGGCCCTGCTCATGCTGGTGGACGTGCTCTCCGCTGATTCTGACCGCGATTTCCTGAAACGGGTGAACGCTCTCCTTTTGGCGCACTACCAGGCTACGGGAAGTCCGGATATCTCCGCTGAGACCTACCGCGCTATCCTGAATGAAGCCGCCGCTGGCCGTCAGATTGACGGACAGCCCCCCGGCGACTGGCTGTTTGCCCAGCCGGTGGCCAACATCGCCGGGAAGACGGGCGACTATCTGGCGGTGGTACCGCTATACAGTGCTGCCTGGGATGGGATGGAGCTGTGCCCCACCCGCTTTTGGGTCTTTGCCTTCCGGCGGGAAAAGCCGGGGCAGGACTACCGCGAGACCGCTCTGGAGGGCCTTGATATCAAGCTGACGGTATACAACGCTGCTGGTGAGGTAGAGGGAGAGACCACGGTGCAGAGCACCGGCGGTATAGGCCGGGAGCTAGAAATCTGGGAGCTACTCCCATCAGATCTCAGAGATGGGGCTTACCTGGTCAAGGCCGAAACCACCTCTGGGGATAAGCCGCTGGTGGCGTATAACTACTTCGTGGTGATGCGCCAGTCCCCGAGGGTTACCATTGAGGATGACCGCTTGATTATCGTCCTCACCAATGCCTCAGGGACCGCGCTGGTGTCCGAAATGCCAGTAGGTATGAGCATCACCGGTGGGGAGCTAACCCAGACACTGTCCGGCGTGCTGGTGGTGAGCGCCTCGCCGGGGGCTGCCGTCACCTTCCAATTGGACTCTTTCCAGAAAACCATCTCCAAACCGGTAACAGCACGCGTGGTCTCCCTGCGTCTCCCGTAAGGGGTAATGAAATAGGTGGTATCGCTCATACTCTCCAGCCATAGCTGATGAGGTAGCTTAGCGGGTAGGATTTATGGTGCTTCTCAGTGGCGTCCTTGAGGATGACCGGCTATAATCAGTATTATGGGCTGCCTGGGATTGATTCTGGTAATTCTGATAGCTCTGCCGGTTATCTTTCTTCTTCTTTTCCTCAACATTATCACCCTATCTTTCGGCCAGCTAGGCTTGTCGCCAGAGGCGGCGGTAACGCTGCTGCTGGCCATGGTCCTGGGCAGCATGGTGAACATACCAATCTCCCGTCGCCGCATCCTCTATGAGCAGCCGCGCCCTCTATATTTGCGCTTCTTTTTCTATCTACCGCCTCGGGTGAGGCATCAGGTGATAGCGGTGAATTTAGGTGGGGCGGTAATCCCTGTGGTCTTCGCCTTATACCTGCTGCCGCGGTCTCCGCTGCTGGCCACCCTTGAGGCTACCATAGTGGTGATAGTGGCCACCAGGCTACTAGCAAAACCGGTGCCTGGAGTTGGCATCGTCATGCCTGCCTGGATTCCCCCAGTCATCTCTGCAGGTCTGGCGCTCCTTTTGGCGAGGGATAACCCGGCGCCCGTGGCCTATATTTCGGGGACGCTGGGTACTCTCATCGGAGCCGACCTGCTTAACTGGCCGAACTTCAAGAAGCTTGGGGCTCATCTCATCAGCATTGGAGGGGCTGGGGTCTTCGATGGCATATTCCTGGCGGGGATAATGGCGGTTCTCATTACCTCGCTCTAACCCCGCGATCGGCTGGTGAGCACGTCATCTGTGGCATACCTCCTTCGCTTTGAGGGAAACCCAGTTCATTGACAAAGTGCTTCCCGTGAACCTACAATGAGATTGCAAGCCTCAATTCTAGCCTTGGTTCTTTCCTGTTGAGGGAAGGGGGAGGGCGGTGAGTCTGAAAATCCTTAAGATAGTAACCATAGTCGGCCCGGCTGTTTTTATCGCCCTGTTTGAGCTATCCCGGCATATCATATTCGTTGAGCGCCAGCCGATGGTAATAGGGAACCTGCTCGTTTTTGTCGCCGTTATCATCGGCGCCTTTTTCTTCTCCCGATTTATCTTCGGAATCATTGAGAGAACGCAGCGGGAGAGCCTCCGCCGCAATCAGGAACTTGCCGCCCTGAACAGCGTGGCCCTGGCGGTAAGCGAATCCCTGAACCTAGATGTGGTCTTGTACCGGGCTCTGGACAAGGTGCTTCAGGTGAGCGGCGCCGAGGCCGGCGAGATGTTCCTGTTTGATGAGGAGACCCAGGAGATGGTGCGGCGGGTACATGCTGGGCTTTTCCCCGAGGCCTTTCAGGAGAAGACCAGGTTTCGGTTGGGCGAGGGCTTCGCCGGTGGGGTTGCCCAGTCAGGTGAGCCGATAGTGCTGCCAGACCTGGCTGATGACGCCAGGCTGCTCAGAGGCAAGGTGAGGGAGCATGGGTTCCGCTCTCTGGCCTGTGTCCCCCTCAAATTGAAAAACGCCATCATTGGTGCCATCAACGTCTTCAGCCTGAAGCCGGGGCGCTTTGCCCCTGATGATATCCGGCTGCTAGCCAATATTGGCAACCAGATTGCGGTGGCCATCGAGAATGCCCGCCTCCATGAGAAGGTGCAGGGTATGGCCGCTCTGGAGGAGAGGGAGAGAATCGCCCGGGAGATGCATGACAGCCTGGCTCAGGTATTGGGCTATGTTAACACCAAGACACAGGCAGCAAGAAAATTTCTTACCTCAGGGCAAAAAGCCAAAGCCAAGGCGCAGCTTATGGAGCTGGAGAATATCGCCCAGGAAGTTTATGCCGATGTCCGGGAGGCTATTCTGGGTCTCAGAAGCACGGCTACTCCGGAGAGGGACATGGTGTCCACTCTTAAGGAGTACGTCTTCCGCTTCAGCCAGATGAGTGGCATCAAGGCTGAGCTGGAAATCGAAAATGGCAACCTCCCCTCCCTGCCCACCGCCACGGAACTGCAGGTCATCCGCATCATCCAGGAGGCGCTGACCAATGTGAGAAAGCACGCCCGAGCCAGCCACGCCTGGGTGCGAATCTCCACGGACAACGAGCACCTTGAGATTATCATTGGGGACAATGGCCAGGGTTTCAACGTCTCCTCAATCAGACGGGCAGACTGGCCGCAGTTCGGTCTGCAAACCATGAAGGAGCGGGCGGAGAGCGTCAGGGGTACGCTGGATATAAGTTCTGCGCCCAGCAAGGGAACCACGGTGACCCTCAAGATTCCCTTGCAGATTGCCGAATCGCCTCCCGAATCAGAGGGCTGACCATGAGAGTATTGCTCGTTGATGACCATGCTTTAGTCCGTGATGGCATCGCCAGCCTGCTGACCGCCAGCGGCATCGAGGTGGTCGGGGAGGCTAGCGACGGGCTGGAGGCGCTGGAGAAGACCCGCCGGCTGAAACCAGACATCGTCCTCATGGATATCAAAATGCCCCGATGTAATGGCCTGGAGGCTACTCGCCTCATCAAAGCCGAGATGCCCAAGGTTAAGATTGTCATCCTTACCGTATCCGATGATGAGGAGGACCTCTTCGAGGCGATAAAGAGTGGGGCCGAGGGCTACCTGCTGAAGAACATCAAGGCCGAGCAGTTCCTTGCCCTGCTCTCCGGCGTGGACAAGGGTGAGGCTGCCATCTCCCCAGTGGTCGCCACCAAGATCATGGAGGAGTTCGCCCGCCGCATCAAGGGAGCCGGGCTACCAACCCCGGAGACCGAGCTGACTGACCGGGAAGTTGAGGTGCTGAAGCTGGTGGCTAGCGGTGCCCTCAACAAGGAGATAGCTGCCACCTTGAACATCACCGAGAATACGGTTAAATATCACCTTCGGAATATTACCGAGAAGCTTCATCTCAGGAATCGGGCGCAGGTAGCCGCCTACGCGGTGAGCAAAGGGATAACCCCAGCCCCCTTCCCTGAGGAATAGCTACCCCCACCCGAAAGGGTGGGGGAGAAACCATACTTAATATCTTTTGGGCGGTTTACTAGACCGCCCTTTTTTATATCCCCAGACCACCCGCAGGGGCGGGGTAGCCAGGGGAGAAGGGTGGGATAATGAAAGTGAGCGTCGCTTTGGTCGAACGCTGATTCAAAAGCAAGCGAGGGGAAAGATGAAAAAGAGAGTATTGATTTTGGGCCTTATTTTGACAGCGCTGGTTGTACCTTTTATTTCCGCCTGTGCCCAACCGGCCCCAGCCCCACCTCCTGCGGCCTCAACGCTGGCCTTGCCTGAGGGGGCAGTAAAGCTCTCCGAACTCGTCCCGGCCATGGGTGAGCACTGGGCTATCCCGGAACAACTGCCCCTTGGCCCTATTTACCTGGTCCATGATGAAGAAGTAGTCGGGATAGAGTATATGTGGAGTGAGGACATGCTGCAGGAGGTGAGCACTCCCGAGGGAACCATCAATACGCTGGTGCCTCTTCCCGTAGGGGTGAAGGTGGACCATGCCACCGTGGAATTCCTGCCCGAGGGGCACGAAGGCTTTGAAATGCCCCATTGGGACCTGCACCTATACTTCATCTCCCCCGAGGAACGCGAGGAGCTAGCTCCGCATGAACCTAGGTAGCGCCCTCATTGATGATGGGGAGACGGGAGTAGCCGGGGGAGGAGGAAGACCAGTTGAGAAAAATCATCACCGCCTTTTTGAGCATTCTTATAGTTATCGGAATAGTTCTGGGAAATGGCGTTGCCCTGGCCCACGGGGAGGATGAGGATAAAGAACCTGAGCCTGACGGTGCTGGGACTGCGGTTACCTTCTCCGCAAGCCCGAGGTTCCCGGTGGCAGGGCAACCGGCAGAGCTTACCTTTACCGTACTCCACCAGGGAGTCCCTGAGGAGGAGTTGCCGCTTACGGTGGTGCTAACCCCGCTGGGGACTGGACACGGGCACGACGGGGCCCATCACCAGCATTCTGGCGAGGTGGCTGATGAGCACCCTCACGATGAGGCAGCAGAGCCCCACCATGATGAAGGTTCCGATGAGGAGCTGGAATCTGTAACCATAGCCCCTGCCGAGATAGCCCCCGGAGTCTATACCGCCGAGTATACCTTTGATAGCGGGGGCAAGTATCTGGTTACTGCCCAGATAGGAGATGAGCAGAGGGAATTTGAGGTAGCGGTCCGCTCCGCCCCGGTGGCATGGTCATTCATTATCGGGCTGGGGGCTGTTTCGGTCTTCCTTGCTGGCATGGTGGCGGTGGTCAAGACGGTGCGTAAGGAGTGGTAACCAATGGCGGTAATGAGGAGGGAAGGCGTTTATAAGGACTTATTGGAGCTGGGCTGGTTCAAGCGCCTGGCGAAGTGGCGTGGGCTCCAGTTCACCTTACAGGTTATCGGGCTTGCTTTTTTCGGCGTGATCATCTACGCGGGCCTGTTCGGTACCCCGGTGGGCGGCGAGAACGTGGGGTCTACCTTTACCTGGCTTATCTGGTGGACGCTCATCCCGGTGACCATGCTGGTGGCGGCCCGAGGGTGGTGTCTGGTATGTCCATGGATCGCTCCTGCTGAGTGGCTGCAGCGCCTGGCCTTCTGGTGGAAGGGAAAGCGAACTTTAAGCCTGAACTGGAAGGTGCCCAGATTCCTGCAAAACTTCGGGCTGATGCTGGTCTTTTTCCTCATCTTGCACTGGGCGGACTCTACTTTCCATCTCGCCCTCCGCCCTGAGACCACGGTCTACCTCGCCCTAGGTCTGTTTGGTCTGGCCATAGCCGTTTCCCTAGTTTTTGAGAAGAGAAGCTTCTGCCGCTACTTTTGCCCCATCGGCGCCATTATTGCTGCTTATTCGCTGGTGGCGCCAGTGGAAGTCCGCAATAAAGACCCCCAGGTCTGCCGTCGCTGCCACACCCGCAACTGCTTCAAAGGCAGCGAAAAGGGCTACGGCTGCCCCATGATGACCCACCCCTATGACTTTAACATTGATGAGCGGGGCTACGCACCATGCCGGGCGGCCTGTCCCGCTGGCGTCCACAGCGATGGCTATATCGCCCTTATCGCCCGGGGCAAGTTCAAGGAAGCCCTTGAGCTGCACCGGCAAACCATGCCCTTCGCCGGGGTTTGTGGACGCATCTGCATCCATCCCTGCGAGTCACAATGTGAAAGAGCCAAGGTGGATGAGCCAGTGTCTATCCGCAGGCTGAAGCGCTTCATGGCGGACTATGCGCTCAATAACGGGGGCAGGGGAAATATACTTCCCATTGCCAAGACAAAGGCGGACAAGGTGGCCATAATCGGCTCAGGCCCTGCTGGTCTGGCCTGCGCCTATGACCTGGTGAGGGAGGGATACCCGGTTACCGTCTTCGAGGCTGCCCCTGAGGCTGGAGGCCTGCTCCGATATGGCATCCCGGAATACCGGTTGCCCAAGCGGATTCTGGATAGCGAGATAAGCTACATTGAAGGGCTGGGTGTTGAGATAAGGACAAACACCCCGGTAAGCGACCTCAGCAGCCTGTTTAGTCAAGGATACAAGGCCATTTTCTTGGCCACCGGGGCTGGCGCTAGCCAAAGGTTGAATATCCCCGGGGAAGAGGCTGAGGGGGTAGTCCATGCCCTTGATTTCCTCAGGCAGGTGAACTCCGGGGAAAAGGTCAGGATAGGCAGCCGAGTGGCAGTTATCGGCGGAGGTAACGCCGCCATAGATGCCGCCCGGGTCGCCCGGCGGCTGGGGGCACAGGAGGTCTCTATAATCTACCGGCGTTCCCGGGATGAAATGCCGGCGATCAGGAGTGAAGTTGAGCAGGCCGAGCGCGAGGGGATCAAGATTCATTTCCAGAAGGCGCCGGTCCAGGTTCTGAGCAAAAATGGTAGACTGACTGGCCTCCAGTGTGTTCAGACTGAGCTAGGCGAACCAGATGCCGATGGCCGGCGCCAGCCGATACTCGTTGACGGCTCCCAATTCGATATTGAGCTTGATAATGTCATCATCGCCATCGGTCAAATTGTGCCTGGAACAAAATTAACCAGCGGGCTTAAGCATACCGATTGGGGGACCCTCTCCGTTGACCCGGTTACCCTGCAGACAAATGTGGCCGGCGTTTTTGCCGGCGGTGACGCCGTGGCTGGCCCGGCCGATGCCATCAGTGCCATTGCTGACGGCAAGGAGGCCGCCATCTCCATCAAACGCTACCTGGGCGGGATGGAAGTGGGGGAGGGAAGAGCGCCCCGGGCCAGAGTGGCCTCAACCGATGGTTTGGAAGTTAAGGAAAGGGAGGTTATGCCGGCATACGCCCTGGGGAAGCCAGGAGACTTCAGCGAGGCTGAGCCGGGCTTTGACCCCAAGACGGCGGTCAGCGAAGCCAGACGTTGCTGGAGCTGTGGCACCGGCTCCGATGGCGTAGACCGGAATACTTACTGCGTGTTATGCCTGGAGTGCGTTAAAACCTGTCCCAATGATAACGTGGCGCTCAACATCCGAAGGCCCTTCCACGATATTTTCAAGAAAGGCGTGGGCTTTCTGCGCACCCGCGATATAAAATTCTCCCTCTCCTTGATCGCTATCGTGCTGCTCGGTGTCATTCCCTTCCACAATCTGGAGATGACGAATACCTATACCAGCTTAGAGGCCAATCTAGCCAGTGGGCTGGGCATCTCTGAGATGGTGGTACGCACCACCGCCTTTCTCCTGACGGGGCTGATTGCCGTGGCTATCTTCTTCGGCTTTTCCTGGCTTGCCCAGCGCGCTAGCGGCGATAGGCAGTTCGGCACCAAAGGCATCTTCACCTGGTTTGCTCTGACCTTTATCCCCCTGGCGATTAGCTTGCACCTGGCCCACAACTATTTCCATCTGCTGGAAGAGGGGGCGGTGATTATCCCCAACCTCTCTGATCCCTTTGGCTTCGGTTGGGATCTCTTCGGGACCGCTGGCGCCAGCGTGACCATTCTCCCCGCCACAGTGATAAGTAACCTGCAGTTCATCACCATCGGTCTTGGGTTCCTGGCCTCTGGTTACGCCCTGTACCGATTGCCCACCAATATGTTCGCCGCGCGGGCGCAAGCCTTGAGGTCCATGGCGCCGATGACGGTGCTTCTCATTGGCATGGCGATTTTCTACCTGTGGGTGCTGACTATACCCATGAGCATGAGATTTTAGAGGAGCTTGGCCCTTGAATAAGCTTGACCTCGCTGGAATCGCCATTTACCTGGCTCTTGCCGGGCTGGTGGTTGGCCTCTTTCTGGTTCTGATAGGGACCATCCTCAAGAGCCTCATCTTCGGCGTTTAACATAGCCATCCCGCTTCCTGCCAAGCTAGGGCGTATTTGGCACCCATGCCAGCGGTGCCAACTCCAGGGGGTGCTTTAGGGTAACCCTTTGGTTTTGAAGTTTGACCGGGGCTGATAGACGATGGACATACTGGCGACACTTTTCCGATTCCGGCAGTTCCTATTTGAATTCGGGCCATTCTTCCTAGCTGCCTGGTTTGGGCTGGCGCTGACTACCGGGCTGATAACGGTGCTCTCCAGTAAGAGGAGCAAATGGCCGAAGCTGGGGAGGTTTCTCTCCGCTATGCTCTACCATCCCGGCGGGAAGGCATGGGCAGTGCCTGCCGCCAGCGTGCTTTCCCTCTTCAGCCTGGCAACTTCCCTCCCGGCTCTGGTGGTAACCTCTCTCATTGGTATAAATGCCGTCCTGCTGCGGGCGGCCATGGCTGCCCTTCTAGCACCCTTCCTCAATTGGCTCATCACCTCAATACTATGGCCCAATCCAGGTGAGCGAGAGCCAGAAGCAGAGCAAATAGTGCCATTCTCAATAAACAAGAGTGTTTTGGAGGCGGTGCCAGGGTCCAGCTCCCTGGTGCGGGTTAGCTGGAGAAGCTTTACTGGGCAGGTGAGTAGTGCCCTGCTTCCTTTGCTCATCGGATTCATTTTGGCTTCAGCCCTCACTGTCCATGTTCCTGCGTATACCATCCGCCCTTGGCTGGGGGATGGGGTCTGGTGGGCGCCCTTCTTGGCGGCACTTCTCGCCATTCCCTTCCAGCTAAGTGGGGGAGCCGAGGTGCCTTTGGCTTCGGCGCTGTTGGTCAAGGGAGCCAGCCTGGGGACGGCGCTGAGCGTGATGCTGGCCTCCCCGATAGCCACTTCCTCCGCGGTTCGTCGCCTCTTCCAGCCAGCAAGGGTTGGGACAGTGGCCGCGTATTTGCTCACTGTCTGGCTTGCTGCTGGCTTTCTGGGGGCAGCGGTAGATGGGGCGCAGCGGCTTTTTGCCTGACCGGATAGGGCAAGTGAGAAAGGCGGATGATGGAGAATTTTGTCGCTAGCCTAACTAGTCTACTACCGTTCGGATATGCCTTTGGCGCCGGCATGGCGACCGGGGTCAGCCCCTGCGGTATCGCCATGCTGCCCGCCTATGTTTCCCTCTATCTGGGGGTGGAAGAGGGAGAGCCACTCAGCGGCTCCTCGCCCCGTCGAGTTGCCTGGGCGCTGATAATGAGCGGGGCCGTCACCCTGAGCTTCGTCGCCCTTTTTGGTGCCATGGGGGGCTTGCTTGCGGCAGGAGGCCAATTCCTGCTCGCCTTTATCCCCTGGATAGCCGTGCTTATTGGTGCGGCGCTTATTCTTTCGGGCATCTTTCTCCTCACTGGTGCCTCTATCTACAGCAGCCTGCCGGCACGCCTGGTGGCCCGGCTGGGCAGGCCTGACGGCCCTGGGGTAAAAGGTTTCATCGCCTTCGGTGTGGCCTATGCCATCGCCGCGCTGAGCTGCACGCTGCCCGTTTTCCTGGCGGTGGTGGCGAGCGCCCTGACCACAGGGGGGTTCGCCTCAGGACTATTTCAGTTTGTCAGCTATGCTTTGGGCATGGGGTTGGTCATCACCGTGGTAGCCATAGGGTCAGTGCTCTTCAGAGAGACGATGAACAGATGGCTGCGACGTCTGGTGCCAGTTGTGGCCAGACTCAGCGGTTTGCTGCTTATCTTTGCTGGCGGCTATATTCTCTACTTCTGGTTTGTGGTGGGGGACATCCTGAACTGGACATTCTGAGAGGAGGGAAGAGATGGATAAATTACCGGGACGCAGTAAATTATGGTCTCGCCATCTGGCCCTGGTGGTGCTGGCGCTCTCTATGCTTGTGGCGATACAGGGTTGTGCCGCCAGCCCTCCGGACTCGGGCAGAGGCGCGGGTGCCCGGGCAATCGAGCTCGAGCCTGCCCCCGAGGTGGGACATCCGGCGCCTGATTTTAGTTTGAAAGACCTGGACGGCAATACAGTTCGCCTGAGAGACCTGCGGGGCAGGGTGGTCTTCATCAACTTCTGGGCTAGCTGGTGCCCCCCGTGCCGGGCCGAGATGCCTGAGATTGAGGCCGTGCACCAGGAGTACAAGGATAAGGGGGTGGTGGTGATTGGCGTGGATATCTCCGAGCCGGAGAGCGTGGTCCGCCAGTACATACGGCAAGGCGGTTTTAGCTGGACGATAGTCCTGGACAGCACCGGGGAAGTCGCCAGAGACTATCGGATTACTGCCATTCCTACCAGCTTCTTTGTGGATAGAGACGGGGTGATTCGGGCGGTGAACGTTGGTGCCATGACCAAGAGGGCCATGGAGGAAAAGCTGGCCCAGGCGATGCGATGAAAAGCATAAATTCAACCCGGTCACGGCTCACTGAGCGGTGAATAGTGTATTAGGAGGGGCTCTCGTGGAAGCCAGCGTAGGGATGGCTTTGCTGCTGGGGTTGCTGTTGGGCGCCAGACACGCCGTGGATGCTGACCACGTGGTGGCGATAACGACCATCATCGGCCGTAATCGTGGCATGCTGCGCTCAGCGCTGGTCGGCCTAGCCTGGGGAGCGGGTCACAACCTCACTCTTTTTGGGGCGGGCTTTGTGGTGTTAGTTCTTAAGTTGAGCATTCCTCACACGTTTACTTTATCTGCCGAGTTCGCGGTGGGGGTGTTGCTGGTCATACTGGGGGTACCCTTGGTATGGCAGCTTATGAGGCGTAAGGCTCACGCCCATGTGCATCAGCATGATGATGGGAGCCATTTTCACCTCCATTCCCATGCCGATACTCCGCATCACGAGCATGCTCACCTGAGGAAGCCGCTGCTGGTGGGGATGCTCCACGGTCTGGCCGGGAGTGGGGCCCTTACCCTAGTGGCGCTCAATACCATGCCCTCGTTGGGGCAGGGCTTGGTCTTCTTGGCAGTCTTTGCCCTGGGGATTACGGCGACTATGATAGTGCTCAGTGGTCTCATCGGCCTTCCCTTCAGGCTAGCTGCCCAGATATCAATACGGCTTGGTCAATGGATTCAGGGAGCGGCTGGAATGGGTAGTATTGCCCTCGGCCTTTTGGTGATGTGGCAAACTGGGCTTGCTGGCAAGCTATTTCATTGACCTCGGGCTTCGCCCCTGGCACGTTTTATCCGGCGCCGTCTGGTGCCTCTGCTGAAGAAGCCGCAGCTCTAAGATATTTTTCTCAAAGCCTCTGGCTTCAAGACAATGATGCGTCGCCCCTCCATTTTGATGAGGCCGTTTTTCGCCATCCTGCGGAGGGAATTGTTCACCACCTGCCGGGAGCAGCCCAGCACGCAGGCCAGCTGCTCTTGGTTCAGCTGATGAACAGGAGCTGTGAGCGCCTCGCCACTTTGCTCGCTCGATTGAAGAAGCAATTTGGCCAGGCGTGAGTACACCCGTCTAAAGGAGAAATCCTCCACCGTGTTAAGGAAAAAGCGGAGCCTCATTGCCAGAATACGTATGATATCCAAAAGCGCCTGAGGGTGGGCATCGAACATTGCCCAGAAATCCGAGGCGGGAATGAGGAGCACCTCGCTCGCCTCCAGTGCCTCAGCGGTCACCGGGCTGGGGCCGCCGTCGAAGAGGGGCACGCATTCAAAACACCCTCCGCGGCGCACGATGTACATTATCTGCTCCTCCCCCTGCGGGGAGGCCCGGAAAAGCTTTACTGAGCCAGATTTAACCAGAAACAAACCTGGGCACTTCTCCCCCTGCAGTATGATGATTTCCCCCTTGCCGAAGGAGAGTTCTTTGGCACAGCTGAGCAGCCATTCTATGGCCTCGGGACCAAGCCCAGCAAAGCAGGGCAGGGATTCCAAGAGGTCATAATGGTGGCTGACTACCATAGTTTACCCTATGAGCAAAGCCAAAAAGTATGTATTAAAGATACACACTCTTCAGTATTTTTGTCAACTTTTTGACAGACAGGGGGTTCATCTACTGCTAAATTTAAATTCAGGTAAGGAGGGGCTTGCTCATGTTGGTGCAAGAAGCAGTCAGGTTGTTATACATCATCTACTTCGTCGGCGCCAGTCTGTTCATGGTCTTTTTCATCATTAAGGTCAGAAAAAGGGGTGATTAGCCATGGAGAGGAAAGAGAAGCTCTGGTTTGCCCTGTTGATTTTGATCGCGGTCACCTTTAACGCCGTCACCCTTTCCCCATTGATTCCCTGGCAGGAATGGCGTCTGTGGTCTCACCCCACCCCGGAGAAGAGGTTCTTCATAGAGATGGAGGACTATGAAATAAGGCTCCCTGAGCAGGGCATTGAGGTCAATGCCGGCGAGTTCGTTGAGTTTGTGGTTACCTCCAAGGACGTGACCTACGGATTTGGTGTTTTCCGGCCTGATGGGACTATCGTCTTTCAGATGCAGGTGCTCCCCGGGTGGGAGAACAAGTTTCTCTGGAAATTTGACCATCCCGGCACCTATAGCATCCGTTCCACCGAATACTCAGGGCCACGGCACCCTGAGATGTTCCTGAAAGACGCCATCAGGGTTAAATCTTAGAGGAGGAAAGGCACATGGCGCAGCTAGGCTTTCTGGAAAAATGGACGCTGAGGTTTGCCGTGGTGGGGCTTCTCTTCCTGGCGCTTTCCGGCCTGGAAGGAGTGCTCATGAGGATAGACCTGGTCAATGAAGAGGCCCTGCTTGGCCTGCAGGGGGCGCTGAATGTCATCCGGCCACTGGGCCAGGGGGCTTCTCCGGCCGAATATTTTTATGCCACGCTCACCGCGCATCCCATCGTCGGCATTTATGGCTTCGCCTATATGGCCATCATGGGCGCTTTCTACTTTTTGGTTCCTTTCCTATTGAAGAAAGAGATACGGTTTAAGAAGCTGGTCCCGGTCAACTTCTTTCTGCAGATCGCCGGGGTATTGATTTGCTGGGCAGCCGGTTTCTTCCTCCTCTTCAATGGCCTCTATACCCTTTACTGGCCGCTGCCGGTCTCCTTTGACCGGGTGCCGGTGGCGGGCACGGCCATGTTTGGCTTTGGGCTTCTGCTCATTGAGATTAACATCCTGATATTTGTTTTCAACCTGTTTGCCACGGTGCTCAGGAGGAGCAACCCCTCCCCGGGATACAGCCTCCGCCGCTACCTGATGGAGGCCTTTGGCCTATCCCGGCTGGTGAGATTTCTGCTGAGGAAGGAGAAGAGCGAGGACGACCTTCGCTATGAGGAGATGCCGGTGTTCATCGTGGCGGTGGGGCGTGGCTCCATTGATACTGTGATCAATGCCTTTGTCCTGCTCACCGCCGGCGCTCTCCTCGTGATCTATGCGGTTCCTGCCCTGGCCGCTGGGCTATATCTCAATCCTCAAGCCATAGACCCGCTCATTTACAAGAACTGGTTCTGGTGGGGTCTGGACATGGTCGCCGATGGCAATGTGCTCATGTACACCGCGGGAACCTGGTATCTGCTGGTGCCTTTGCTGGTGGGCAGGAAGCTGTACGGGGAATCGGTGGTCCGGACGGTGATATTGGCTGACCTTTTGATCTCGCTGGGGGTGTGGAGCCATCACCTTCTCGCCGACCAACCTCAACCTGCCTTTCTGAGACTACTCTCGGGTCAATTCATCACCTGGGGCGAGTTTCTCACCATGGGGCTGACCATTTTTGCCGTCATGATGACTATCTGGCTGGCCAGACCAGTCAAGTTTACCCCGCCCTTAAAGTTCATCATGGGCTCCATCTTCAGCTTTGCTGTGGGTGGCGTGGCGGGAGTATTCCAAGCCAACTACGGCCTCAACGTGGTGGCGCACAATACCCAGTTAATCGTCGGGCCGCACGCCCATACCATGCTCCTCGGCGGGCTGGCTATGCTCATCTTTGCCGTAATCTATGCCTTGATTCCCATGCTGACCAAGATTGAGATACCCAACAGCCGCTGGGTGGACGTTCATCTATGGGGCTGGCTCCTGGGGGCCTTTGGCATGACCAGCGCCATGGGCTGGGCCGGCAATCTGGGCATGCTCCGAAGAACGCTTTATCCTGATGGCGCCTATCAGCCCGAGATGGTGGTGGCTCTGATCTCCTCCCTCTTGATGGCCATCGCCTTCGCTAGCTTCCTCATCAATATCATCAGGAGTTTAGGATGGCGCAACGTACTCAGCTTGTTCATCCCCCAAGGACGCCAAGTCTCTCCCTCCCCGCCATCGGTAACCTAAAGGCGTACTTTCTGGTCACCAAGCCAACCATGGTCTCCCTGCTGGTGTTTACCGGGGTGGTTGGCTTTGCCGTGGCCAGCCAGGGCACCTTCCCGGCGCTGCCCTTTCTACTTCTGGTGCTGGCGCTGAGTCTGGGCTGCGCCGGGGCCAATGTGCTCACCGGCTACATAGATAGAGATATTGACGCCATCATGGCGCGAACCAGACACCGGCCGATTCCCACCTCCCAAATCTCCCCGGATAAGGCGCTCATTTTTGGTCTGGTCTTGGCAGCTCTCGCCCTGGGTACCTCGCTCCAAATCAATGCGCTAACTTCCGCCCTCATTTTCCTGGGTCTGGTCAATAATGTGGTGATGTACAGTATCTGGGCAAAGAGAAGGACTCCCCTCAACATATTGGTGGGCAGCCTCGCCGGAGGGTTGCCGGCGGTGGCGGGATACGCTGCCTATGCCAACGGCATTGGCCCAGAGGGCCTATTTCTGGGGGCTATCGTGGTGGTGTGGATCCCAGTGCATATATGGAGCCTCGCCCTTAAACACCGAGCTGATTATACAGAAGCGAATGTGCCCATGCTGCCGGTGGTGATGGGTAAGAGAAGGGCGGTGCAATTTATCGCCATGGCCTCGGGTCTGCTGGTCCTCTTTTCCCTTGTCCCGGCTGCCCTTAACCTGTTCGGCTGGCTCTATCTATACAGCGCCCTGAGCCTTGGCCTAGTTCTGCTTTATCGCGGTCTGCGGCTTATGCTCAAGCCTGAGGCAAGTCGCGCCCTGGGTCTGTTCAAAGTGTCCAACCTCTACCTCGGCCTTCTCTTCCTCAGCGTACTCATTGAGGCGGTGGTCGCTTAAAAAGCGCATCAGAATACCTTACCCTTGTCCCTTTTTCCCTTACTAGCAATATGAGCTGCCTATCAGCAAGAGGTGCGGCGTTCTATCTGATTTCAACGGGGTGCCACTGCTTCTCCTCGCCGAGCACATCCCGGGCGAAGTGGTGGTAGAGGTCGCTCTCCGCCTCAGCAAAGATAAAGGCGTCAATCTTCATTCCGCTCTCTAGCTTCAGCTCGGCCAGCGGGAAGCGCAGGGTGACGAAATCGGCGCCAACGCCGCCGGCAACCAGGGTGCCCTGCCGCCACTCGCCGATCTCTTCAGG
The DNA here is from genome assembly GCA_002011495.1 of Dehalococcoides sp. JdFR-56. Classification (GTDB taxonomy): domain Bacteria; phylum Chloroflexota; class Dehalococcoidia; order Dehalococcoidales; family RBG-16-60-22; genus JdFR-56. Next base: position 38,854 of record MTNR01000072.1, read on the forward strand.
TGCCTGGGCATCATAGAAGGCATACTGGGCGTAGTAATACAGCTCTCCCCTGGCCTCTGGGGGCGAGCCAAACCACGCCTCAAGGGCTAGGTCAGCGCCGGCATACCTCATCGCCTTTCCGGTTTGCCGGTTCCGGTCCAGATCTATCAGAAAATCCACCATAACTATCCGCACCGTATCGCCGTCGTGGGCTAGCGGCAGAACTGGGAATTCTCCGTCCATCTCAAATCTGAGGTAGAGATACTGGCTGTCATTCAGCAGCAGCACCCTGACGATGTCCGAGGGCGGGAACTCGATTACCTGAGGTGGCGAACCCTCCCCCAGCCAGAAATCTCCCCTGGGGTCCTCCCAAACCTGAGCCTGGCTCCAGTCAATCCCGTCCTCCATCTTTGGCTTGCCAAGCCAGGGAGCGGGCCCTTCCCTGCCCATCGGTTCCTCAGCTGGAGGGCCGCCACACCGCTGCACCATGCTCCAGGGGCCGGTGGCAATGCCGAGGAAAGAATATCCCCTAGCACCGACGGTGATGAAGATGAAGGCGCCATCATCCCCCTTCCTGAAGAAGGCGAGGTAAAAAGCGCCTTCCGGCCTATCCGGGGGCGAGAAGCTATCTTCACGCACCAGCAGCCACTGGCTTGCGTATGCCTTATACCAGTCCAGTATCTCAGCTGCCGGCGCCCCAACGTGGTACCCGCGGCTCTCAAGACTTTCATCGATGCCGAACTGTGCCTTCATCTCCTCAGGCAGTTCTGCCTCAGCCGCCATGGGGTATACTGGGAACTCGCCAACGGTGGCTGGTTCTACTTCGGGCGGAGGGCGGGAGAACCATTCCGCGATGACCTTCTCCCCCTCCCTGCCCTTGAAGCTGAACTCCAGTTCAGACCAGCCCAGAAAATCATAGCCATCAACCTTGCCCCAGGTCTCCTCAAGTATCGTCCTGAATATCTCGGCCTGAGTGCGCTCATCAACTCTGGCCTTCTCCGCCCCGAGCTCGCCGAAGAAAAAGCCGCGCAGGCCATACTGCTTCCTTAGTTCGCCGCCCTTGGCGATGGCTCGTCTCAGGTGCTCCCTCAGTTCATCAAGCCGATTATCCCCCCAGATAATGTCAAAGGCGACATAGTCATAATGGTCAATTCCCTCAATCTCATCAGGCCCTAGGTCAGCGAATTTCAATACCAGATAGCCGGAGAACAGTGTCCGTAGCTCTCTGGTCTTCCGTATCCATTCCGCAATTAAGTCCTGATTACGGCCGAAGAGCAAATCCGGCTCATTCAGCGGCGAGTACAGCTCCACCCCCTCCTCCTCGGCAATAGCCGCCCACTCTGAGCTCATAGCAAGGATTTTCTCGATAGATTCAGGGTCACTTAACTGAAGGCCGGCGCCGCCGATAAACAGATTTGGCTCGAGAAACACGGCGAAGCCCTCATCCTTGGCCTTTCGTATCAGGCTGAGGTAGAACTCTTTGGGACGGAGCAGCCTAAGAGCTCCATCTGTGCTCATTTGGTAGAGAGGGCAGATTCTGAGGCTGTTGATATTCAGGCTCTTGAGCCGGCTTATCTCCTCATCGTCAAGGATATAATCTCCAGGCTCGCTGGAGACCATTTTGAAGAAGGCGATCTCTTTCCTCTGCGGTTGCCGTGGAGGTTGGGATAGCTCCTGTTTACCGCTCTCGGTGCCTGGTGCCGGCTGCGGAGTAAGGGAGACTGGCGGTGGCGGCGATGGTGTCTGCGCCGGAGCCTCGGTTGGTGTTTCAGGTTCAGGCGGCGCACTCGGGGGAGGGCTGGGAGCTTGGCCGCAGCCCAGGAGGAAGACAAAAATAAAAGCCAAGATAAGAAGCAGTCCTCTCATCTTGACCCACCAAAACGCATCGTTTTCAATCACCATTCTATACGCCGCAGATGACCAGCGTCAAGGGGTGCACTTCACCAAGGAATCAAGAAGCTGGTCTCGGCGGGCCTGTATTTGTGGGGTGGACTTAAGACCGGTTTTCCTTGGTCTTTGGGCTGTGAATAGAGCTTTCATGCCGGAGAAAAAATTGGCGACCCCGAGGGGATTTGAACCCCTGATCTCCACCGTGACAGGGTGTCATGTTGTATTCCCGACCCATCGGCCAAACCGCCGTCGGCCAACTCGCCGATGGCCAGGTGGATATCCTCCCTGCTGGTTTGGGCTTGTTTCATGCGAGTCTCCTTCGGCGAGCGGTATGGCGGTCTTCCTTGGTAGTGAGTGTGCTCATTTACCTATCCTCTGCCGATGGTTAGTCTATCAACCAGGCAGACCGGGTGTCAAGGCGGCGGACGAACTCTAGTCGAGTTCAAACCAATGCTGCCTTAGCGCCTTTGAGACCGCCTCCGTCCTCGAGCTGACGCCCATCTTGCCAAAGATGTTCATAAGATGTTGCCTGACTGTGCGGTCGCCGATTCCGAGTTGAGCCGCAATGTGCTTGTTGTTCATCCCCTTGGCTGCCAGCTTCAGCACATCAAGCTCCCGCCGCGTCAGGTGTTCAGCGGAATTGACGGCGATCGGAAGGCGAACCGTGCGTTTAAAGAGTCTCTGTGCCAGCAGGGGGTCACAGACGAAATCTCCAGCGCGGACAGAACGGATGGCCTGCACCAGTTCGTCTCCGTGTGCGCTCTTGAGCAGGTAGCCGCCGGCTCCTGCCAGGACAAGCCCGACAATGTGTTCCTCATCCTCAGAGGCAGTCAAAATAAGGACCGCCGCCCGGGGATGTTCTGCCCTGATGCGCCTGATGGTTTCCGCGCTGTCGAGCTTGGAAATACAGGCTTCCATTACGATTACATCTGGCTTGATCTCACGCGTCAGCCTGACCGCGTCTAGACCGTTGTCCGCCTCACCAACCACTTCGAAGTCCGCCTCGCTCTCCAGAAGCCGCCGGATGCCCTGTCGCACCAGGTGGTGGCCGTCGGCAAGGAGTATTCTTGTGTTCCGTCTTGTCTCCCCCGACATGTTCCCCTCCCTTCATCTTGAGGAAGGGTTAGCGCTGCAATTGCTACCGGGCTCCTGATGTCTTCGCAGGTCATTTATTGGGCGAGCCTTGAGAGTATTTCCTCAGCACACCTATCACTCGTCCTTGCACCTGGACCTCGTGAGGGCGTACATAGAGAGGCGCCATGCTGCGATTCGCTGGTTGGAGGCGGATGCGCCCCGGCTCGCGGTAAAGCTTCTTTAAGGTAGCCTCCTGTCTCTCGGGCAGCCAGGCAGCTACCATCTCACCATCCTCTGCCACGCGGGTGGCCTCCAGGACGACAACATCGCCGTCATCCACAAGGGCATCAATCATCGATGTTCCCTTTACCCGGAGGGCGTAAGCCCGGGCCTGCCTGGACAGCATTTCCGCCGGCACCTCGATTGTCTCCTGCGCATGCGCAACGCTGTGCCACGTCTCCTCCGTGGGTACCGGGATGGGCTCGCCAGCGGCGATTGTTCCCAGAAGCGGCACGGCGCGGGCTCTTCTTCCGACCCCGGAGACCTCAATGCCCCTGGCGACCTCGGGCTCTCGTGTGATGAGGCCCTCTTCCTCAAGTGCGCTGAGGTGATACTTCACCACCGACTTTGAGCTGATGCCTAGTGCCTTTTGTATCTCGCCAATGGTCGGGGCGTAGCCTCTTTCCTCCACGAAGTTGCGGATAAACTCCACTATGCGCCAGCGGGTGGTGTATATTTTCATCTTTCACCTCCCGGAACAAGCGGTACCACTGGTTCATCGTCGGTTCTTATTATAGCACGAAAGTTCTACACGTCAAGCGCTTTTAGGCAAATTTCTAGGGACCTGGCAGCTGATTTTCAGAGCGACTGGTCGTGCCGGGTCCTAAAATCGACCATTTTCTGGCTGGGAAGAGTGATGGTGAATTTGTAGCCCCCGAGGCTATGCCATGACGCCCCAGGCTTTTTCATCTCTACCTTGGTGTCCGGCCGTCCCGGTGCTGATGTTATACCGCAGGGACGAATTAGCCCAATACGTGCTTAGCTCATGGAATGATGCTGAGAAATTGCAGGAAAAGATGATTGCTTACTGGAGACCGCTACGTCTGCCGATAGAATTTCAACATATGCCGTAATAAGGATCTTGCTTATACAGAACCTTTAGCATAGAATAGGCTCGTTAATATTAAAACGAGTACCCACGGACAAGCTCTGAAGCGTAATAGCTGAAATTTCCGGCACTCCTTAGATAGTTGGCATCACTTGTCCCCGGGGTGATATTCTAACAGGAATGGATATCTCGCAACTAATAAATAATCGACGTTACCCATTACTGTGGCAATTTTTGAAGTACCAGGTAGATATGCAATTTGCGGATCTCCGTTGCCTCTTACAGCTTCCCAAAAGCGATCTAAATGCAGGATGCAACTTTGCTGCCGCTGCGGTACTTTTCAACATAATTGCAGGTTTCTCTGTCTGTTTCTACAATGCTTCCCTACAAGGGCTTAAATCACGAAAGGAACGAGGCGGTAGGTTCAAAGGACTTCTGCGAAAATATTACCCATGGGCAAATGAGCCTGTTGGGAAAGATACGGGTGTCAAAGTACTTTATGAAGCCGCCAGAAATCCTCTCGCACATAGCCTTGGAGTTTATGAGCCTGGAGCGGAGTGGCGGGTCATGCTTGGGAAGGATGCACTAACCGCATCACAAATTGAAACAATGGAAAATAGTAAGTCTCGACCAGTGTGGCTGCCTCCGACTATATCTAAGACGGAATTAGCCTTTCAAATTTACATTCCCACTCTGTATTGGGGCGTACATTGCTTGGTGCGACGCCTGCTAAACGAGACAAAGCAGGCAGAGAGCGCAGAGAAATTCCATATGGAGCTAAGTATAGAGTATGACCTCATAGCCGTGGAATCAAAGGTTTCACAACTGCAGACTTTTCTAAATGGCTCACCCAGCAAGCTTGGTCCTGAGTATGCAGAGAAGGTCAATGAGATCAATGTCATACTAGATAAGTTGGTGACACTTAGGAACATGACTCAGGAGCAAAACGAGAAAGTTACATGTTTGCAGCGTTCTTATCAAAGAATTCGTGATCAGATAGCCAAGGCAAAACTGTTCCCGGGTATGTGACACTTTGCGGGGAGGTAATATTCTGGCTGATTGTTAGACGAACGTGGCGTGACATCCGTCGAAGTAAATGATAGACTTGGTTGCGACGCCCCATCTACCGCCATGACATGGTCTTTGTTCCTTCCGCCCGAAAATACCCAGAGAACAGGCAGATAATCAACTTGCCTGACCAGCTACAGATGCGGAGAGGAGCTTCAAAATGGACATAGCTGAGGCTAGAAAAGTCGGCAGGACATTCCTTGTAAGCTTGGATGAATTTCTGGCAGCCAACTACCAAAGGCTCAAGTGTCGGGAAATCTGCGACATATACTATCAGTTTTGGCACGATTTAAAGTATTTTAGAGGCACTGCAACTGGTTTCACAGGCCTTTCGGAGTTCCTCATCTTTAGATTTCTGTACCACCAACTGGGCGGCGGTTTCGAGAGGAAGGATATTAGCCGCGATTTGAGTGAATTTGTAAGACGTGAGATTAGAATGGGCCAAGGTATACCTGTGCAATTAGGAGAGACAAAACGTACTCGGCCTGACATAGTTCTTTATCACGAAGAAAGACTCGTGGCTGTTGTCCAAATCAAACTGTTTGTCACTGGTGGATTAAAGGAAATAGAAAGGGAAATGAGAACCCTAAAGGGGCTCAAGCAGGCTAATCCTAACAATTTCCGCGCTCTGCTAGTAATCTATTCTCACTGTCCACCAGAAGGTAAGGTGCCGCTGGAACTTAGGAAGCATAAAGACACGAATACTTGGTTCGACTACGTAATTCTCGAAGACAATGAGGAATTGCTGCAACAAAGAGTGAATAGTGCTCTCTCATTGGATCGCCTAGGATTGTACCGGCCCGACTCGCACAGTGGCCCATAGTAAAGGGTCATCGGCCACCTTTACACTCTGACGATAGGTACAGTCCGAGAAGTGCCTTGGAAAGCCCAATAGTGAGGTTGTTAGAGTCGGGTAACGCGTGCCTTTCAGGACAGTTCCCCAATTTCTATTTGAGAACAAGCGACTTATTCCCGCGCTACAGCAACTTCTAATGTTGCACCATACTTTCCGATGGTTGGTGCTGTTGCATTTAATCTCCAATTATCCCTGTTTTGGAACTATCGATACAATATCACGAGGTCCCTGTTGCTTAAAACTATAGTCAATTTCTGGAACTTTTATTTGCCAATTCAAGTTTGTAAAAACATTTACTGGTTTAACTTCAGAAATGCATTTCTGTAATTCTTCTATCGCGTCGTCTTTTTCTGGGAAATACAAAGTACAAGTTAAGTTCTGTCCTGCATAACAAGTTAAGTTTATATTTGATGAAATGTGATTAAGTTCAATGTCCTTTAATTTGGCATTTCCATTCACAGATTCAAATTGCACTTCAAAGACCGACCCATTAAACCACTCTACATCTAATCTTATCTCGTTATTTCCACAAAGATAGAGTTGCGAAAATCGTGGATGTAAGAACTGACTTATATTCTGCCTCTCATATTCTATAAGTCCCAATTTGGTTGTATCACGCTTCCATACACTCTCTGATGCTCTGAAAAAGGAAATTAACAAGAATACCGTAAAGAAGACGGATATGCCTATCATTGTGTATCGTACACTTCCACCCCATAGAATCGCAGTGACTATAGTAGGTAAAATGCCGAGAACGGAAAACCAAACAGTGAAACTATAGATACGACGTCGATTAAACCCATGTAATTGACGCCACATCTCCCATACCTCTCTAAAATAACCTTTTCTGACCATACTCCCACCTCCATATTTGCGGTGGAAGTAGTATAAGACAAGCTAAATCGTAATGCAACAGAACCGGGTGGTTCGTTTGCTTGGCATCAGACGAATATAGCAGGCTTTCTCTCTTAGCCAATTCCAACGACAGGCTTGTGTCATGATTCCAGACCAACGTATAATAGCTTGGCGGAACCGCAAACCACCCGCAAGACGAAGTGGTGACCACCGCTATCCATACGAGGACAAGATCGCCCAGATGGCGAGCAGCACTTGGCGCCATCATGGCAGACATAATAGTTACCACACGGAAAGGAGGATAAAGTGACGAGTCCACAATCCATTGAGACGACGAACCACCTCATTGCCTGGCTCAAACTGAGCCGGGTGCCTTTCCATACCGTAGGGTTTTTTTCCCTTTCTGCTGGGAATGGTGATTGCCTGGAGCCAGGGTTATCCCTTCAACTGGGGAGTGGGCACTCTCTCCACCCTGGCGGTGATTCTGATAATGCTCGCCACCTATTACTCTGGCGAATATTACGACTACGACACGGACTCTCTGAACAGGGAATACAACAAGTTCAGCGGCGGCACCAGAGTCCTGCAGGCGGGATTAGTCCCCAAGAAGCAGGTTCTTTTGGCTGCCCTCCTAGCTCTGGCAGCAGCGGGAATTATCGGACTTATTCTTCAGTTTTATTTTAAGACGGGACCCTTTACCATACCGCTCGGTGCTTTCGGCATGCTGTGTGGTTACTTCTATACCTCAAAGCCCCTGCGCTGGGCCTATAGAGGTGTAGGGGAGGTACTGATAGGCATCTGCTATGGTTGGCTCGCCGTCAGCACTGCCTATTATCTTCAAACCGGTACCTTTGGGCTGATACCGACGCTGGCCTCCATACCTATCAGCATCAGCATTTTCCTGGTGATTCTGATCAACGAGTTCCCCGACTATACCTCGGACCGGGCGTCAGGCAAGAACAACCTGGTAGTGAGGCTGGGGCGTGACAGAGCTGCCCTGTTGTATGCTAGCCTGGCGGCCATCTGTTTTCTGTCGATCGTGCTTGGCGTTCTGGCCGGGATACCCAGGCTCATGGCTTTCCTATCGGTAATACCGCTGGGACTGATAGTTCGCAACCTGCTGGCGTTGAAAAAGCGGGAATACAGGGAGAAGCAGGCTCTAGAAAAGATTTGCTCCAGAACGCTCCTACTCAATCTGGGCACAACCGCCTTGTATATTCTCGCTTTTGTCTTGTGGATATGAAGGAAATTAATAGGTTAAGAAGAATAGTCAAGCCTTTCTATATGGCGCCGTCGCTGGTTGCCAAGCAGGCACTGAGTGCCTTGTATTTCGGCTATCTCACCCAGTGGCGCAGGTTACCCCAGTGGCTTCTCAAAGGAGGCAAAACGCTTCCCACCGCCGCTGGGGCTATCGGCATGGGTTGTATCGGCTTTCCCATTCACCCGGTATGGGAGGTCACCACTGCCTGCAATCTGAGGTGCCGGCACTGCCATGCCAGCGCGGGCAAGCGTCAGGAGGAGCTGAACACGGAGGAGGGCAAGAAGCTCCTTGACGAGATAGCCTCTGTGCCTGAATTCCGCATGCTGGTGCTGACCGGGGGCGAGCCCCTGGTACGTCCTGACATCATTGAGCTGGTGCAGTACGCCTCGGCTCTGGGACTCAAGGTGGCGATAGCCACCAATGGCACCCTTATTGATACCCAGATGGCAAAGAAACTCAAGCGGGCGGGTGTCTGTGACCTTGCCATGGGGCTTGACGCTGCCACCCCGGACCTCCACGATTTTATTCGCGATACCCCCGGCAGTTATGAGCGTACCCTGCGAGGCATTCGCGCCTGCCGAGAGGCAGGTATGTGTCTCCAAATAAATGTCACGGTGATGAAATATAACTACTCGGAAATACCTAGGATACTTGACCTCGCCGATGAACTGGAGGCAGAGATCGTTCTTCTCTATCAGGTGGTGCCTCAGGGAAGGGGTGGCGGAAATGGCCTGGAGCTGACAAAGGAGGAATACGCTCATCTGATGGATTTCGTCGCTGGGAAACAGGCGAGTGCCGTGCCCATTATTGAACCTACCTGCTCTCCTCAGTACTGGGCTTACTTGCTCAACAAAAGGCAAGTAAGTCATTGGGAACTGGGGCTGGCCCGCAAGGTGTTCCGGGGCTGTGCCGCGGGTTGGGGCCTCTGCTATATTAAACCCAATGGTGAGGTCTGGCCTTGTCCCTTCGTCCCTGTGAGCGGAGGGAATGTGCGCCAGATGCCCCTAACCCAGATATGGCATGAAGGGGGGCCATTCCGAAAGCTGCGGAATAGGGAGAAAAACCTTAGAGGAAGCTGCGCTACCTGTCATTGGCAGTCTGTATGTGGGGGGTGCCGCGGGAGGGCTTACGCTCACTCCGGTGATTATCTGGCAGAAGACCCCCTCTGCTTCCTTCACGACTGTTAATGCGGGTTAAGACAGCGACCTAGGTAGCTCCCAGTGCATGAAGCCAAGCCTCTGCCGTGCCACAGACCGGTAGAGTCGACTCGATCATACCGAAATTGTCTTAAACGGTTTGCGGGACAGACATGCTCTTGTTGCGGGTATTATACCGGCACCGGAAATCTTACCCTCTATGCTAGAGGTTCACAGCCCGATGACATTGAGTAGTATGCTGACTAATATTCCACCAATTAAGACTTCTATAGCCCACTTCTTTGTTCGGCGCGTCGCATTATCAATGATGATCTTATTATTTCTGTAGCCCCTCACGACCGAGTCCCAAAAGAGACTAATTGAGATGACTGCCATGCTAGCAAGGATTATGCAAAGAATTGCGGACCGTAGTGAGGGGATCACGCGGGCACTCACAGCATCCGCTTGAATTGCTCCTAGCCAGCCGATTTGCCATAGATACCACCCTAGCCAGGTGTCAAAGCCCAGTATTAGAAAAGACACAATGCCTCCTATTCTCGTCAGCAAAGGCAGGCCACCCAGCTCTTCCTTTGAAACCCTAACTGTCTCGGTGCCGAAATTTGTAGCTAGGTCGAGACTTGCTGCAACCAGAATCTTCGATACACCCCTTTTCGAGTCTGCGCCATAAACGTTTCTTATAGATGAGTTGGCCGCTTGTGTCTGGAAGAACGCAGGAATGTTTCGTAGGGTCGTATCCACGAATTCTCTTAAAATTGCGATGTCGTTCTTTTCCCTAAATTGCCTGTAGTTCCATAGGACCCATGCATAGTACACAGCATCATCGGAACGAACCTTGTTTTTCGATACTGCTTTAAAGCAATAGTCGACTACTTCCTTAAGCTTCTCATCGTTTCCCAGCTTTTCAAAGAGGAGCGCTGTAAATAAGAGATTTTTGGGGTCGTTGAAAACTGCAGATTCGGTGACTTCCTTCTCAAGCTGCTTAAGTACCTCGTTAAACGGGGGGACTTTGTTCCTTATGTCGGCCAATGATAGCAAGATGATCGCCGTATAAGCTATATTGTTGAATAGGGATCTATTTACAACATGTTTGCTAACAATGTCAGCCAACTGTTTTGCTTCAACGTTAACGCTAAGCCTCTTGTACCGTTTCAGACAGTAGGAGGCAAGCACCGCTGAAGTAAGCTCCCTGTCAACAAACCTGCCAAATTTCTCCTGATTTATCTTTTGGTCAATCCAAGCGTTCATCCAGTCTACCAGGTTATCTGTCCCGGGACTTTCCACACCGTTCTTGAGAAGAAAGAAGAGATATATGGCGAACCCGAGCGGGTCAGTCGCCAAATCGGTTTGCGTTTCTTCCTCTATCCAGCTTCTCAGTTTCTCCCTCAGTACCTCTACCGAATCCATATGACTACCTTTAAATAAACCAAGGTCTTCGATTCAAGATCTCATTCACCTCAGGACTTGTCATACCCTGCCATTCTTGTGCAGATATCGCCGCTGTAAGATAGGCAAGCTCCTGGGAGAATTGTAGGGTTATCGGCTGACGTACTAAAGGCGTCGCCGTTGCCCAGTCCAACTTGGTAAGGCCGAGTACTTGGAGTGCCAAGTCGTCCGCATCAAGAAACTTGACCGGGTGCTGTTCCGATCTGATATGTAGCAACTTTGGTGTCCCCATTCTTCTCCCGGCGATATCGGTATATCCTGTCGTAGAAAGCAGAACCTCATTTTCATTCCAATAAACGTAGTAACCCCTGGGGAAGCTCCCATCATCAACCTTCAGGTCGTACATCCTGAACGGATGTGAGTCGTCAATGGATACAAAGGCTACATTGTAGTCCTTGACACGCTCGTCCAAGAACCGCTTGACGCCATCAATCTCCTCTCTTGCAAATTTTTTGTAGCAGTGTATTACTATGCTGCGAGGGGCTTGCCCTTTTTCAGCTTCAAATTTTGTTATCGCGCTGGAGAGCAACTCATGAAGTCTTTCTGCCTTCTGTTCCTTCTCGTACAGTTTCGCCGTCCCTTCAAAGAACATCCACCGACCGTAGCTATCGAACACGTTAACGTATCCTACGAACTGGGGCAGTTCGCCGGCTCTGTGTTTATATGACACACAATTAGAGATAGACAGGCCAAGAATCATGTCTGTGTTCTTCATTTCGCTTTCTAGGACCCACGGGATGCCACCGGCCTTTGAGAAGATGGCTGAAGCTAGATTAAGATAGGACCAGCGTAGGTTCTCAAATGTCGACTCGGTGATCATTTGACTTGTGAACCCGTGAGACGCAAGCATAGCTTTAAGACGATAATACGGGGTTCTTGCAAAATACCTGCTGGTCTTGGGCACGTAGGCTAAAACGGTATCCACTTTCCTTGGGTCTTCGGCGGCAACCAACTCGTCAGCCTTCTTCTCGTATTCGTCGACGTCAAGTGATTCGGTTATGTATTCGCCTACTATCTCAATATTGCACCTAAAAAACTGAGGCATTCCGCCGGGAAAAATCGGCGTGCCCACATTCAGTTCCCTAATAAGCGCATCTACCTGTTGCTTATGTGCTTCTGGGCAAATCAGGACCATCCTCACCTTGGAGAGCCCCTTGTCGTACGGCCCAAACTGCCTCAGTCCCCAATACACCTGGGGATGGACACATGAAGTATCAACCTTGTCAAATAGCAAGCTGGGCTCGCTATCAATTCTATTTCCCTCAAGATACGTCGGCATTGCCTTACACCCTTATCACAACAGGTTCACTGTCGAGACTTACTTTGAACTTACCAAATCTCAGTGGAAAGACATTTCTTCGGAGCTCTGTTATAATTGCTAACGTTCTCATAAGTCTATCTCTGGACGCTGTGAAACTGTCTAAAAATGATTGTTTCCTCTGAAGGGCAATCACATTAAATCGTCGGCTCAAGTGCTCTAGCACTCGCTGTATGAGTTCTGGCTTGGGCTCTGGCAAAACATTTTCGGCAGGTACGTCCTCTTGTTTGAAGTCACGATAGTTCTTCACTTTGCATAGTGCCTGCCCGGAATCCGATATCCGGGTCTCGATCAGGTAACCATCAATCCTGTACCTTTCCTCCCTCCTGTAGTTAACAGAGAAGTCAGACAAGTCGGCCGGGCTCATGCCTTTCTCTAAGAGCTGACCGATAGTGCAATTGCTCCTGAAGATCAAATGTGGATCGACACATAATAATATCCCATTGGTGAGGTTGACGACTCGAAACTCGAATCCGTCATAGATGCAAAAGATGTCTTTGCAAGGCTGATCCAATTCATCTTGCTCGCGGTACACTATATAACGTCCTTTTAAGCAATAACCGGCTTCTTTGAGTCCCAAGACAAACTGTTTCGTTACCAGCCTCATCAACATAGGCAGGGTTACCTCAATTGGCTGGAGTCCTTCCTTAGATTCGTGAGTAAAGTACTTCCCGTCATAATAGATCGTCTTTGCCTTCTCGTGCGGCGAGGGTGGGCCGTCCAGTTGATACAACATGCCTTGTTGGACTGTTAGGCCAAAGAGATTGCCAAATCTGTCGTACATTCTAAAGATATCTGGGCCTTGCATTCTTATCCCCCAGCCTTAAAGGTCTTTCCTTTTTCCTAGGATTTGAACTGCTCTTGCCAAGTCGGTCATGGCAATAATAGGCTGGAGCACGCTTTGATTGAATTGTAGCGCCAACCGAATAGGATTTCAATCGCGCTCACTGGGGGCACAGACATGTGAAGACTAGACTGCGCCCGAAAGAAGCTGTCATAACTGCAACACAATGGTTTGAATAAACAATGGGATGAAAAGTACACCCGGGTGCCGGAGCGCCTCCGATATTGCGGCATCAATCTAGCGAGAGTAGAATTTGAGAAATGGCACAGAATTAGTCGGAGGAGGGTTCACATGACCTTTCGAGATGCGGTTAGGCAAGCACTACAGATAAAGCCTGAAATGACGCTAGAAGAGGTTGCTAATGTCTTTAACCAAAAGAGGTTATACGCTAGGAGAAATGGGGAACCAGTGGATGCCAAATTGGTCGGCTTACGAGCTATTAATAACCTGGATATGCTGAAAGTCACGATTCAACTAAGAAACAGATAGTACGAGGCCAGACTTCAAATTCAGGATTGAGGATATTTCTCGTATCGAGTCCGTCGTTTGATCTGAAAAGATCCGAATGCACAGAGTGGCTAATTGTTCACAACAGCCCGCAGACACAATGCCTTATAGTCTGTACAGTCGCCACTGCAAGTATTAGAATTGCAATTATGTATGATGCGAGGTATCACCATCAACGTAGTGGAAGAAACAGCTCTAGAGGTGTATGTACAAGATGATGACCGACAAAATAGCGGCCGATGTACGAGTGCAGTTGTTACTGCCTGCCAATCTTCACTTCCCTGAGCAACGCGGCATTGTAGAAAGCGTCAGGTTAGCCGATACTGAGGATTTTCAAATAACACTGAAGCACTCCGACGGACCACAAGGAGACCTGCTCAAGAAATGGCGTAAGCGACGCCGTGATTTTGCAGGTGATAGTGACTACGAGGCACTTATCAACCATCTTGAGCGAACCCTGATCGTTCCACAGGTAGAAATCGTCTTGAAAAAACGGACTTTCGTAAAAGAGGAGCTGAGTATTCGAGACGGCAGGATCTTGATTCGAGGGGACGACCCTAAAAAGGCCAATTGGTTCCAGATAGCTAAGGAAATCGTCATTGTGTATGACTCATTGATTAATCATCTGTTCACGATGTTCGCCAACAAACCTTGGAAGAGGTTGGAATCTCTTAGCCTCAGCCCCAGTGGTCCGTTTGCAAATCTTTCGGATTTCGCACGCTGCTTACAATCTTGGAACGTCGAGTTCAGAGAAGTGTCTGGAGACGAGTGGGTCGGAGGCTTTTCCTTCCTCTCTGAGGCAGAGTCTTTGGAACGAGTGAGTTTGCAAATAGCAAGTGCTGATATCGGTTCTGAACAACTACAAACTATCGCTGAAGGCCTGAAGTCGCTGATTGGCAACAAAGCGAGTTTGCCAACTGGATGGGAGTACCTGTACCTTGCATCTCTTCACCTCAATAGAGGTGACGTCAGAAACACAATTATTGATCTAGACATAGCGGTCGATTATCTAGTTAAACGATACATCCGAGATAGAGTAAGCATATGCGAGGAAGCCATTAATATAATCTTTGAAAAATCTTCCACAGGCAATCTGCTCACTATCGCGAAAATGCTGTCAAGTAGTGATAGTGAATCTGCCATGTGGGACGCATTTGAGAAACTCCACGGTTTCAGAAATGAAGTGTTACACAATTACCGAAGGCGTTTTGGTGCCTCGGAGCTGAAGATAATTGAAAGGTCACAAAACGACATATTATCGCTATTGAGAGATCTTGCTGTAAGTTCAAGCACAGGGTGAGCTGTTAGAATTGAGTAGTCTGTGAGTGTAGCCAACTCGCAGATGCTTCAGCAATTTGACGGTTTGTGACCCGGGCTGGGTGCGTGGCGGACTTAGGTACACCTGACCCGAAGTGGCAAATTTCTTCGGATACAGTAGCCTTTTCCCTCAGTCGTAGCAAATTCGCCCAGCAACACCATAAGAAGAGAGTTTGACAAAATTGTTATAGGAAACAGGAGCTTGGCAGACTATAGGTGGATGCCTGAGCGCATATAAGGGGAGGCAGGCAATGGGGTTACGAAGTTCTCTCTACAAGATAGCTAGAATAATGGGCGACGTTAACGCCATCCAGAAGGGTAAGGTCGGCAAAAGGGTAGCAAGGCGAGTGTGCGGCAAGGTTACTGGCAGAACGCTCCAGAAGTTAATAAAGTAACGTGCAGAATCATCATATCAGCACACGGCGCCGGGGAAGGGTGACTAACACCAACCTAGTCTGGAAACTGCGTTAGCGTATTCAACAGCAATTTCCTCAAAGCGCGAGTAATCTCCGCCAAAGAGGCCTTGTCTTAAGGGTTCCCATGACTCTTTTCGCTGTTTCGCTTCAGCTAATAGGTCTTTTAAGGGATTCTGCCCCTCGCTATTCCCTAATTTATAGCCAAACCTTCCGATTGGTCCCCATATGCGTTTTCGTTCTTTGTTGAACAAATCAGCGTAAACCAAGGCAAACAGACATTCGAACCGGTCAAATGTTCTTTCATAAGTAACGTCGTCAGCCAAGAACTCCCGGAGCGGATTACGAAGTACGCGAGCCAGATGCTCACTAACCGGTGTATAAAAGTTTTGTCCCAGTATCTGGTTCATCGCTTTTTGGTCAGCTATTTCCGCGGGGACTAGTTTCAAGGCGAGAGGCCTTCTTTCCCCATTATCGTTATACATTGGACCAGCCAGTAAGGCTGACAGAGTATCATATTTGTCTGCGGCTACCGCTGCAAGTCCCGATGTGTAGAGCAGCAAGAGGGCAGGATAGAGTCTGAGATTGAGCCAGACAACTAGTCCACCCTTACCGCCTTGCGGGTTTCCGATTCTCTCCAGGACTTTCACCCATAGTTTATGGTGAGCCGAGTTTCCCCAGTAACATCCTGTTGCCATTAGTGAGACAAGTGTTTCCAAGTTAGCCTCGTATTTGGCCAGGCGCTTCTTTAATTCTTCAACACTGAAGCCAACTCCCTCCACAGGAAAGTTGGTTTCAGATAGGATTCCATATGCTCTTTCTGTCTCTTCCATTACCAAGTCGTGCAAACGAATCTGATAACGCTCGTCCGTGAGATACCGTTTGGCACGGGCGATGGCCGCCTTGGTTGATAGCGGATGTGGCCGGGCATATTCTTCAAGCGCCATTACCTTTTCTGTTAGGTCACGAAAGAAGGTGTCTGCATCCTGTATCTCAATACGCTGGGCGCGGCGCAGTGTCATAATGCGCTGGGCGGAAGGGCTATCCTCGCCAAGAGACGTCCAGTAAGTAGTGAACCTGTGGCTCTGGCACCTCTCCAGTGCAGCCCGGAGCGCCGTATCCCACTCAGCAGACCATCCGCAAATGATAAGTCCAAACTCGTCGAAAATCCGGTCAAGGAGCGCATTCATTCTGTCATCAAACTGCGCCAGCTCCTCCGGGGTGTTCTTAATACGGGTATCCAAATAATCACCATGCACCTTTATTATGGTACACGACGTATGTACAATAGGAATAGCCCCCTCCGCAGCGTCGGGTGTGCTGATAACAGTGGGCGTTACGCCCACATTCTCAAGTGCCGTTTCCAGCAGGCGATCAAAATTTGTGGTAATAATGACTCGGATATAGCCGTTGGCCACAAGCTCAGCAATGGCTTTATGGGCCTCAGTCGGGGTTTTAAGACCTTGCTCCCGCTCTTCTTCGTTCGGCTCGAAGTAGGTTCTCAATAAGCTGGCTCTTTCCGCCGGGGAACCCGCGGCTATTTCAAGTAATCTGGCATAGTCAGGATATGTGCCGAATTTGCTCTGATACCAATCCACAGGGTCAGCCTCACAATCTTCGCCCTGGAGATGAGCCACTTTACGTATCAGGTCAAGGATGACCTCCCATCCTGTAGGAATACCTGCTGCCCTAGATACCCCTGAACCTAGGAGCAGAGCATAAACGCCTTTCCCGCCATGTATTGAGAAAGCCAATGAAATTATCGGGTCAATCAGGGTCATTTCTCTCTTACTCCATCGGCCATCCCGGTATCAGCTCGTCAATCTCTTCCATCAGCCTAATCGTCTTTTTAATAGCAACCACTATCTTCTGATAATGCTGGGCTTCATCTAGAGTCAGGTTGCGCCCCTTGCGGTCTTTGAGCCACTTCTGGCAGACCTGGTAGCCGCCGATGTGGAAGTTCCAGACCTCCGGCGGCACGCCCTCAAAATACTGTGCCTTGTTTATATAGACCCGCTGGTTATTCTCATCATAGGTTACCTTTTCAACCGTGTTGGTGCCGGTTACCGGGTATCTGGTAATCAGGTTATTAAGCACAGGGGATTCCATCAGGTGCAGGGATACCAGCTCAGCACCTTTTGCCACCAGTTTACTAAACAGCTCTTTATCCGAAGTCAGCGGCAGGCGCGGGAAGTCTATCTTCAAGAACTCGGCATAGCGGGTACGGTAGGTGGGCGAGTGGAAGACAGCATAGGCATAGTGGAAGATGTCCTCCGGGCCGAAGGTCTCGGTAAGGTCTCCCCTACCATCCTCAACAGGCTCCAGCCCCAGCTTCTTCGAGAAAGCTTTGATGAAGTCCGGCTTCAGGTTGGGACGGCGTTTGCCTCCTTCAAACTGCATCTCGCCCTCAGCAGCGTAAAGATAGAGCGGAAAGTTGACATTCCCTCCGCGGTAGAACAAGTTGAAGTCTTGTATTGAATCGGAGCAATATATAATGTCCCATAGCTCTGGCCCCACCACTTGCCCCGCTCTTCCTATACAGAGAGCCAGGTTCTCTCCCGCCAGCATGTGGCGCATGACCTCGAGGCGGGGCATACAGTGGAATCCCCTTGAGTGCCCAGTATAGTAGGTGTACCTGGTGTCAAACGGACGGTAGAGTATGGGAACCACCTTTTCTGCTTTCAAGCCTGAATCTTTAAGGTCTTTTTGCGCCAGGGCAACTTTCCAGTCACGAACGTCGCTGCCAAGATTGTATCTCTCCCTAGCTTCCTCGGTAGGAAGAGAGGCAAACTCAGTGACGACAGTCTGTACCTCTGCCTGAGACCAGCGTATAGCTAGCTCATCTCTGGCCGTCACAATGCCAACACTGTTAACAGGGAAGATATCGGTTATCTTCCAGCCTTTCTCATATTCGCTCAACAGACCTTGCTCAACGGGCACAAAGAGGTAAAACGGACTGCTCGGCGTAAGCTCTAACCACTCAGTCTTATCTATGTCTGTTTCCAGCAAGGTGTGATACTTTGTGCCTTCCCGAGGGTTAGGCCACTCACCGCGCTTTCCCCACAGCTCGGCATAGTGGACTGTGGCGGGGCCGGTTCTGCCTGGTTCCTTAATGAAAATACCAATAGCTACCCCTTGCTGGATATCAAAAACATTTTCATCTTTGCTACCATCTGGAGCAACCTCCTTTTTCTTCACGTTGCCGTGGAGATTGAGGATGTAAATGTCAGTAAAGCTATTCATCAGGGACTGGCGCATGCCGCGGAAGGTGGGGTTATCCAGGTAAGAATGATTGGTAATAAAGGCCAGGATACCCTGTCCTGTAAGCTCTATCCGCCACTGTCCAAAACGAATGAATTTAACATAGTCATCCTGAAGCCATTTCGGGTTTTTCTCCTTCAATAACTGGTTATCAACAATTTTGTAATCTTCTATAAGCCTACCGATAAAGGTCTTTACACGCTTTTTTATTGGGGAAGTTGCTTTTATTTCTACCGGTGACCAGTAGACTTTTTCCTCGCCATCTTTAAGCGTCATGATTTTAAGTTCCAAGTGGTCAACGTATGTCTGCCCTGGTTGAATTTCCATTTCAACTTCGCTTCTATTAACTGAATGTCCGGAATAAGGAGGATTTCCCAGCACCACCATTATTGGCTTTTCTTTCTTAATTTGGGCAGCAGCGTTGGCTTCCTCCACGATGTACTCGTTGAAACCGGCCAGTTGCTCAGATTTTTTGAATGCCTCCTCAAGCGTATTGGTGAGGTAGATTCCCAGACGCTGCTCGCCCTGGAAATGGTAGCCCGTTTCCTGAAGCAGAAGCTCTAGCTTGAGGTGGGCGACGGCATAGGGAGCCATCAAAAGCTCAAAACCGAAAAGACGCGGCAGAAGCTTCTCTTCTACATACTCGCTCCACCAGCTCTGCTGCCCTTGGCTGATGATGGTCTGGTGAATCTCATTTATCACCATGTACAGGAATGTGGCAGTGCCCGCCGCCGGGTCAAGAATAAGTGTCTTCTCATCGGCTAGGCCCTGCGGGCGCTTGAAGCGCGTTTTCAAAAGATGGTCAATAGACCGCACGATGTAGGAGACCACCGGTTCCGGAGTATAGTAAACGCCGCGCATCTCCCGTATCTTCGGGTCGTACTCCTTGAGGAAAGTCTCGTAGAAATGGACTACTGCGTCCTCTTTGGCAGTGCGCTTGCCAAAATCTTTGCGGATTGCCTCCATATCAGCTTTGGCAAGGAGCTGCACCAAGTCATCAACCAGCCAGGCAATGCGATCATCTAATTCGAATGCGATATGATAGAACAGTTTCCGCAAAAAGGGATTAGTTTTACGCACCAAGTAGGCAGCGCTCTGGCGGGTGAAGGATGTACCACCGTCGGAAGCGCAGCGTGCAGCAAAATACCCGTAGGCGATAGTCTGAGCATACATATCGGCGAACTGCTCCACCGAGAGGTCGGGGATAAGGTTGTCACGGAAGGCAGACAGCTGCACGTGCAGACTCTCGCTCTCTGGCTCTTTCTGGAAAGCGGCAACGATGAAGCTGCGAATCATCTGAGCTAGGCGTGCCATGCGCAGCGCAAGCTCCTTGGGCGTGCCTATTCCCTCAGCCCTGTGTGCAAGAAATTCGCCCAACAGCTCACCAACAGCCTTCTCCCCATCTTTGTCACGCTTAATTTTGCCTTCCTTGGTCAATCTACCTAGAGTTGCCGAAAGACGATACGCTCCATTGACGTACCACCGAAACTCCAGGTAGTTAGTGAGGACCAAGTTGGGCAGGGAAGACAAGTAGCGTTGAAATCTTTCTCCGTCTGACCCCTTTCCTTGCTCAATCTCGTCAAGAGGCTTACCGACATCCTTGGCCTCCAAGTAGCCAACCGTGGTGCTATCCTTAGTAATAACAAAATCAGGTGCGCCGCACTCGATACGACTCGGCAAGCTGGTTGCGGATATCCCTTCGCCCAAAGACTCGAGCAGTACTTTCAACGACGGATAATGGGAGCCCTCGCTAGCATAACCCGCTGCCAGAGTCGTTTGAATACTTTTCAAATAAGCAGCAAATACACTAAGTTCACCCGGATTCATCTTGACCCCGAAATTGTCTTATGTTAATCGCATTATACTATATGAGTATGAGAATGAGTAGCACCACAAGGTGACACAAATCAAGAGCATCTGCAGCTATGAAGGTCACTTAGGCGATTACCCAATCATTGCGCGATAACAGGTACGACACGAACAATTTACTCCAACCTTAGAGCACGAGAAATGCGATAGTTTGTTGGCTTTCTGTTGGATTCCACATATTTGCTATAATTAAGTCGGGGGCAAGACATGCGAGTTCTAATCCTTTCAGCCACTATAGACAGGATGCAAAAATTTGGTAATCCACCCTATCATCCCCCGTATGACGTACACGTGGACACAGACGACCTGAACAGAGAAGATTTCAATTTTAGTGTGTTTGACTACGATGTCTCCATTGTTCATATTTGTGAGGGCCCCTACCACACGATAGGCTACTATGCTAACCTTCCTAAATTACTTCGAGATTCAGCACTGGCCCTCGAACATGGCCATTCCGTCATTTGCCTGCCCCATTCGAGAAACTTTATTTCGAAGAGGCTTGACGAGAGAGGAATGTCAGCCTACGAATGGTTAGAGAAATTCGGAGTTCAGCTTCAAGACAACGAGGGCGAAAATATCAAACCTACAGGAGCTGGCCGTGCACAAGTAATTCAAGAATATCTCAATCATGCATTTAAGTACTATCAAATAGTGACTGAGTTCCCACCCACTTCAAGCAACAAATTGGCCGTGGTCGATGATACTGAAATCGTGGTTGGGTTAGAATGCCAAGTAGGAAAAGGAAGTCTGGTTATTCTTCCACCACCCACATTTCATGAGAGCGAGTATTACTTGATGATGTCACGAATGTTAGCCGTTGCACGTCGCTATTATGACCGTTCACAGCGCTACCTGGCTATAGGCGACGTTCCCGATTGGGTCAGCAATTACTTAGTGCCACGCGCTAAAGTTTTAGAAGAGCAAATTAGCAAGCTGTCAGAAGAAAAGGCGAAATATGACAAGTTAGCTTACGTTCTTTATGGAACAGGGGATGAGTTGGTGACTAGTGTTACTCTGCTACTCGACGAGTTAGGCCTTGAGGTTCAGCCACAACCACGTGGTGCCAATATCGACCTGAAAGCGAAGCATCCCGGACTGAATATTGGGTTTGCGATCGAGGTCACGGGGACAAAAGATATCATTCGCAAAGATAGTAATAAAATCGCGCAAGCCCGGCAGTATCTGAGCGAGCGGGCAGGGACTCCCGAAGAGAATGACAGACTTATAATAGTTGCCAACAGCCAGTATCACCTCGATCCGAAGGAAAGAAACAACGCAGGCTTTAGCCCAGAGGTTGTGAGACTACTCGGTAACACCGGAGTTCTAATGATTACTTCTTTGCAGCTTTATGAACAGTGGAAGGCAGTCCACGAGGGACACAAGTCATCTGATGACCTCATTCGGGAGTTGCACAGTAGTTCAGGCCTGTTTGGAAAGTCCTCACAGCCTGAGGTACTGTAGGACAGGGCGAGCCAGACGGTTAAGAAGTCCTTATGGTTTATTTTGCTTTTCATTCCTCGTCCACTCAGGAGTTGACAAAAGCAAGAAATAATCCCACAACAAACAAGAGGCCTCCCAAAGCGAAAGAGATAAACTTTACCCTTATCGTAATGCCTGTGATACCAATGATACCTCCTAGCAATATAAGGCTATAACCGATTTCTTCTTTGGAGGCAGTAGCAAACCAATTTACTATTTTGGCAATGGATCCATTGGAAAGGCCCCCCTTTCAACACAGAGGGTGGTGACACCTCAAGCATTCAGTCTGCTTTAAGACTTCAGCTGTTGCTTACGCCTGCAATTTCAAGCGGCAGCCCTTCTTCTAATCACAAGAAACAATACAACTCCTATTAGTATGACCCCCGCAATGATGCCTATCGCAACCCAATTAATATATCTAGTGTGAACCATCATGTAGCGGCCTGTTTCCACTGATTCAACATCAAAATACCAGGTTGCAGATTCATCATCGTGAACGTCTGCATTGGTTTCAACAATCCGTCCCGGCAGATCGAGCGTCCAAGACATATTGAACACGGATTTCATCATCGCCTTGCCGAGTTCAGCAAATTCATCTTGTTCCTCAAGGCCTATAGCAGTTCCAGGAATTGTCACTTCGAAGTAATATTCTTTATACACCAATCTATCTTTCTCATAAAACACCGCATCTTGAAAACTTATTTCTGAACTATCTTCACCGAAACCGGGGATTGCAATTTCCTCCCCTTCTTCAAAATCCTTCGTAGCGATAAGAGAAGCAGAGCCTTCAGAATGGCTAGTGGTAACTTCCCAACCATCCTTTTTGAACTCTTGAATTATGTCTGAGCTGACAACAAGGTTGCCCATCATCCCCGTCCCACTGATTTGCACCTGCTGCCTGACATCTCCAGTTGGTTTCACTTTCGTATATAGGTCAATTGACACAGTGCCACAGCCCAGCGGGAATAACGCTAATACCAATTGGAGGATGAGTAACAATTTGAGATATCTAGAATATGGGGCTTTCATTTTACGCTCCCTTCACGTTCAATTTTTGTAAGCTAATTGTCTATGTCTTCCAGTGATTTGTCAATAGGCATGCCAAGAAATAGTGGACAAATTGGCAGAGTGTCTCAACCACGATTTATTGGAACCCCAAAAGTGCCGGAAATGCGACAGCTTCTGGCTGAATCTCCAGGAATCTTGGCCGTATTAGGAGAGAAGCGCACTAAACGAGAATTAACTAAAACTGGTGGCCTAGACGGGGTTTTCTAGAGGAGATGTGGTTGCACTTCTAGCAAGAAATCGGTACCACTAATACATCGAATCCCAAGGGACTCTGCTACTTTTCTAGCTCGCCCTTCATCCACCACATAGGTTCCGTTTCGATAGTAAGCAAGAACGATGCCTTGAATGTCGGGGTCTTCTAGAAGTTTCTCTTGCACACGTAGCCTCATAAACATCCTACGTTCATCATTTGTCACAAAGTCGGTGGGTTTACCACTGTTCAGCCAATTCTTCGTCTCAGCTGGGGCACCAGAGCTGTTAACCTGCTTCGCTACCTTGTAAGGAACGACCAGCCATTTTCCGGGGCGCTCTGGCATATCTCGGAGACCTCTCCCATTTGGTCTTCGCTCTATTTCAATTAGAGAGGAAGAATCAAATACATAACATGGAGGAGGCGAACCCGATAACATCTTCATTCGGATGGTTTTACTTACTCTGAGCGAGCACTCCTAGCCTGCCGCACCACTTCCAATACGTCCCTCAAATCCAATCCGAAGTAGCGAGCCAATTTGCTTGCGGATAAATGTCCGGCTGAATAAGCGCTCAGAGCTAATGAGACAAAATCTTCGCCGAGCTGCCGACGCCATTTGGGACCCCGAGGAGCCCGAAAACGGGTCGGCCTTTTTTCCCAGTCAGCAATACGCGAGTCTGTAGTTCCCTCAGGAATTAGGCCTAGTTCTTCTAGTCTTCTTCCCGCTGCCTCCAGACTCACCCCGAAGTGCCTGGCAAGCCTGCCCAGAGCTTGGTCAGTAGGCAATGAACCAGGTGGCCCGATGATTTTTAGGAAGAGGTCCCTCATAGCGCGGGCTGGCATGAGAAAGACGGTAGCAAAACGGTTGGCAAAGCGTTCCTCAGGAATTTCCAACATGTACGCACAGGCTGTAGGGGAATCATTGCAGAGAAGGTGAACATACTCGTGTGCTATGGTAAAGGAGCGACGGCCAGCATTGTTGCGCCCATTGATTAGCATGCAGGGACCGTATTCTTCGTGCCACCAAGATATACCGGAAAGCTCTATCGGGGAGACATCCGGTATAGGAAGTACGAAGACCCTTACTCCTTGGCTTGCAATGAGATTGCGAACATCTCTAATAGGATTTTCTCCTAGGCCAAGTCTCCTTCTTTCTCTTTCTGCAAGCTCCTCGGGAGCACACTCACAAGAGGACCTTTTGATGAGAATCTCACGTTTTCTCTGAAGCGCTTCTTCTAGTTCAAACTCGGCCCGGCAGAGTTCCTCAAAACGTACAATAACTTTCCGAACCGCATGAGGCAAATCCTTTAGCACCCGGTGATGTTTTAACCTAAAATTGAGACGTTCAGGTAGTGCAGGTAGTGTTCTCAAGAAGTAGTCTGTACTCCGCTGATATAACTCTGCCAAATCCCATAATGCTTCCAACGGTGGTTCGGAAACACCCCTCTCCCACTCTTCCAGTTTTTTCTCGTCAATTCTTAGAGTCTCGGCAACTTCCTTGCGCCCTAGCCCAAGGCTCTCCCTTGCTTTGCTAAGCTGATCTGGAATCACTATAATCCTATCTGCTTCCGGCACCGTAGCCTCCTCCTATCTGCCCTTTACCACGTGTTACGTAAAGAATCGAACTTCGTTGCCGATAATGGTATATGTTTGCAAGTTAATATCTAGTCCTCTGATAAATCGTCGGGCTACGTCTACACGACTTGCCGGCACAATCAAATTGAATTTGTACCCCAACCCGAGATAAGGTTTCCACTGGGTATCACACTCGTCCTGTGTTACGGAACTTTCAGTCTCAATCTCCTCGATGATAATCGATCCATCCGGTTTTTTGACGATAACATCAGGATAGAGACCTTTCGCCGAATAATTCTTCTCAGTCCCAGGATTTACGTACGCTTCCATGCCCTCTTTCTTGAAGGTGGATGCAGATTCCATTACAACTCGATCATGCTCTGCTTGTTCTTTGTCTCCCCTTAAAGCCATTTCCCACTACCCCTGCTTACCAATATTTGCAATCTCACACAGATTATACCATCTGCTAATTCATACTCACCTCAGCCAGATGGTCGTATTTTATAACATCGCATTATCTAAGTCACTACCCACCGAAAAGTACTTAGCTTGAGCGCTCAACTATGCTTTAATGCAACCCTCCGCCGATGTCACTTAAACTCCCTGTACGAGTATGCATTCCGCTTGCGCCCCGAAATGTACCGCAGTGCCGAATTAATCCGCCGACACACTTCCCTCTCCGTCATGCACAGCGGGGTAAACAGGATTGACCACTACCGCCCCCACATACTGAGCAAGTTCGCTTTCTACGGAGTACGGACCACCGGCAGCAAGGAAATCCCGGCAACTCCGCTCAGTGCTCGGGCAGAGGCAGGCAACGTTAAGCTGGTGAGGGAATGGGCTACGACGAGGACGATTATTTGAATGGTCATTGGTGGAGAGCAGATGCTGAGCAGAAAATGATGGATAATTTCAATGGACAAGTAAAGGACGGTAAGTCATTAAAGGGGCGGTTAGTTATGGTCGACAGAACAGTGGAATGGACTGGACAGTCACGCAGAATGTTCAGCTGGGCACGGTGCGCTGCAGCGAGATAACCTCCCTAGACCTTCAAACGAGATGCGCGACAAAGTGATTGATTGAAAATTTTTATTGAACATTGAGGGGCGAGTCGGATAAGTACCAGGCCGAATACGATCAGGCAAGAACCGAGAGCACGACCTTTACCGAAGGGTTCCCCAAGCATCAAGGTGCCGAAGAAAAGTCCGATGACTGTCCCCACCCCCGGTGCTGGTGTAATGTAACTGACCCTAGAAAATTGCAGCGCAAACAAAATTAAGCCATAGGCAATGAACATCAGAAGACCAGACATGATAATGCTGCCAGTCTTCTCTTTTCATTTCGGTGCCTATTGCCTTAATGCCGTGAACCCGACGTACATATGGTACAAGAAACAGAGCCCTACCTAGCACTAAGCAGTACATATACAAAAAGGGACTAACATAGCTGATACCCACTTTATCCCATACTGAATACACCGTGATAACCAAGCCCGCAAGTAAAGCATACCATGCCCCAGCTTCCCGGAAAAACCAGAAGGGTCATGGAAAACCTTCCGAAACTGCCCCCACCAGTGGACGGTAAATCTACTAAACCGATAAAGGGAACCGAAACAATCTGTTTCTCCGCTTGCTACCCGGCCCTAAGGTTGTTGACGATGACCATAGCAAGTAGTATGGTGTTACATAGGCAGTGTAAGTAGACCTGCACCGCTGGTAATTCAGCGAGCAGTGAAATTGCTGGTCGTTTTGTGGAGTCCGCCACATGAGGGATGTAAATAGAACCAAAGAGCAGTTCATAATCAACAGCTAGAAGTAGGCCAACGAATTACTTAGATAGAAGCGGCAGGTGTTGAGTGGGGGATGAAGGTTAAGAGCACACGTCGCAAAAGGATAATAAGCGCGGTAGGCAAAGGGGTATTGGCCGGAATCGGACTGGCAGCACTCTACTGGGTGCTTGATTCGGTCATGCATATCTTCTTATTTCATGAGGGCACGTTTATTAAAGCAGCATTCCCTCTGGCAGAACCCCACGTCATCTGGGAACGTTCGTTGGTGGTATCCCTCCTAGTTGTTTTCAGTATCTTTGCCCAACTCATTATCAACAAGCGCAAGTGGGCAGAAGAGGCACTGAGCGAGTCAGAGGAGAGGTATCGCGCCCTTGTGCAACTCGGCGCCCAGGTGGGCGAGGCGGTTGTCATGTTGCAGGACACCGAACAGGGTGAAGGCATCCAGACGTTTGTCAGCGACGAGTGGCTGCGTATTACCGGCTATTCCCGAGACGAACTACTGGGCAAGCCCTTCTTTGATCTTGTTAGCCCCCAAGACCGAGCCGCTTCTCTAGAGAGACACCGCAGGAAGATGTCCGGGGAAGCCCTGCCCGGTCTGTATGAGATGAGCATTATGAGGAAGGATGCGACCGAAGTCCCTATCGAGCTTACCAGTGCCTACACAACATACAAGGGTAAGAAGGCCAACGTCGCCTACATCAGGGACATAACCGAGCGCAAGCGGGCCGAGGCAGAGAGACGAGAGCTTGAGCGCAGAGCCCACCTCGCTAGTCGGCTGGCCACGGTTGGCCAGATGGCAGCCGGCATCGCTCACGAGATAAACAATCCCCTGACCGCCTTAGTCGGTTTCGTGCAGCTACTTATGGCCAGAAAGCTGCCTGAAGACGTCATGAAAGATCTCAGGGTTATCAGCGAGAGTGCCCAGCGGGTAACTGATATCGTGAGGAGACTACTGACCTTTGCCCGCCAGTACCAGCCAGAACGGAGCCGGCTCAATATTAATGAGCTAATCAAGGCCACACTTGAGCTGCGGGCCTACGAGCTGAGGACAGGTAATATAAAGGTTACCACCGAGCTTGACCCGGAGCTGCCCGAGACGGTAGCTGACGGCGGTCAGCTGCAGCAGGTCTTCCTCAATTTGATTATCAATGCTGAAACCGAGATGACCAGCGCCCACGGCAGAGGCAACCTGCTGATTAAGACCGAAACGATAGATGGCGCTATCCGCATTTCATTTCAGGATGATGGTCCGGGAATTCCTAAGGAGAATCTGGAGAGAATATTTGAGCCTTTCTTCAGTACTAGGAAAGCAGGCAAGGGTACGGGATTGGGCTTGAGCATCTGCCACGGGATCATAACGGGCCATGGCGGCCGGATATACGCCGAAAGCGAGCCAGGCAAGGGAGCCACCTTCATTGTGGAACTTCCCGTGGTAGCCGAGGAGAAAGAGGCGAAGCCCGCAGAGATGGCTGCCGAGGAAGCCAGGCCTCCTGTCAAGGCCAAGATACTGGTGGTAGACGATGAACCGGCGATTACCCAGTTCTTGAGCCGGGTGCTCACGGGCGAAGGATATGAAGTGAAAACAATAGATAATGGCGAAACCGCCCTGAAGCTGATTGAGCGTGAAAGGTACAGCCTTATCCTGCTTGATATCAAGCTGCCTGGTATGAGCGGCTTTGAGTTGTATCAGCACCTTGAGCAGATGGACAAGTCTTTGGCACGGAGAATAGTTTTTATCACTGGCGATGCTTTAGGAACCGACACCAGGGATTTCCTTTCCCGGACCAAATCCCCTTATATCACCAAGCCCTTTAATATTGAGCAACTACAGGAGGAAATAAACCGCATATTGTGCCATGGTGAGCAGAATACGCATGATGCTGCTCATTCATGCTGATTAATTGGCAGGGGGAGGTAAGCATGGAGAAGAAAGCGCATATCCTGGTGGTGGATGATGAGCAACACGTGCTAGAGTTGGTTAAGAGGACCTTGGAGCCAGAAGGGTATGCTGTTACCTTGGCTGCTGACGGCAACTCAGCCCTTGCCCAGCTAACGGAGCGCATGCCAGACCTGGTTCTGCTTGATATCAGGATGCCTGACCTCGATGGCTATCAAGTTCTAGTGCGCATAAGGGAGAAGTCTGACGTTCCCGTGATCATGCTCACCGGAGTGCTTGAACCAACTGCAGTAGGACAGAGCCTCGGTCTTGGAGCAGACGATTATATAAGAAAACCGTTTCACCAGCGGGTGCTTCTCGCTCGTATAGAGGCGAAGCTAAGACGTGCCAGGTCATGAGCTTCATCCCATACGTGAAAAAGGAATCCACCCCTGCGGCTAATTACCAACTTGCGCTGGATGTGTTGTCTGCGTTCCCTACACGAGAGTCCATTTGGTGTTACCGGTAACAATTGCCTATTTTGCCTAGTCACAGTCTAAAAATAGGCCGAACATATCCCTCCGAAGAGGTGCCCCCAATTTTTACCCGGGCTAACTTTTTAGGTAGAATTCGTTTATATTTTGTGTAAGATAGCTGTGATACTTTCTTCATTTCAGCGTACATATGAATAGAAGCAACCTCGAGGAGTGCTGTGAGACAGCCAGAAGACAGCCCAAGAGCATATACTCGTGAGAGGGCAAGGGAGGCTTTTGCGGAACTCTACGAGCAGCATTTTCCAAAGGTCTTCCGCTACATAAGTTACAGGGTAAACAATATCCAGCTGGCCGAGGATCTCACATCGGAAGTGTTCGTAAAAGCGCTAAAGGGTTTCAGCAACTATCGCTCAGATAGGGCCTCATTCTCGACATGGATTATGTCTATCGCCAGGCATACCGTCATTGACTATTACCGGGTGGGCGCGAAAAGGAAGGCGGTTTCTCTAGAGCAGGTAGCCGGGGCATCATCCGAAGGGATAGCCGAGGAGGAAACCGTCAGAAAGGAAGAGCTTTATAGGCTACAAGCATGCCTAGCACGACTTGCCCAGCAGGAACAGGAAATTATCTCGCTCAAGTTTGGGGCTGAGCTTACCAACCGCCAGATTGCCGGAATGCTCAATATCTCCGAATCCAACGTGGGAACGATACTCTACCGGGCGGTTCGCAAGCTGAGAGACTGCTTCAGGGAGTGGCAGAATGGGTGAGGAAGTCAACATGGAAAGGGAGTTTTCAAAATATCTGGACAGGATGCTGGCTGGTGAGGAAGTCAAGGTCGGTGCCGAAGTAGAGCCTGACTTTGGGACGGTGCTAGATTTTGCCCAAAAGATGGCGCAGCTTCGGGCCGTCCCATCACCATCTTTCAAAGCACAGCTCAAAGAGAGACTGCTCCGGCAGTTAAGTGAAGGCGCGGCTGAAGTTGGGGAAAAACGGAACTGGTTCTGGGAGGACTTAAGACGTCTGGTCCCGCGGAGCGCCGCCTGGCGCGCTGCGGTGACTTCAGCTGTGGTCATTGTCCTGGCAATTGTGGGAGTGGTCTGGTATATGGGCGGATTCGCTCAAGCCCCGCCTCCGATGCCAGCACCTGTGCCAAGGCCGGCACCAGCACCTGCGCCAGCACCTGCTCCAGCTCCTGCTCCGACGCCAACGCCGGCTCCCGGGCCGCCGCCCAGGCTTGTAGAGCTTAGCGCGTCTCCCGCCCGAACCGTCTATCTCCCGGGGGAAGAGGTAGAGATTGATTTTAGATTTACCAACGTGGCTTCGGAAGCGGTCGTGGTAAGCCCTTATCCTCCACGAATCAGGATACTCATGCCCTCGCTGCCCGGGCCTTACGAGGAAGATATCGTCCGGTCGTTCCCTCCCGGCGCTGAGGAGCTTAAGCTCGAGCCGGGCGAGTCGGCAAGTTACACCTTTATTTGGGACCAGCGTGATGAAGGCGGCCAGCAGGTAAACCCTGGCTGGTACGAGGTCGAGGTCAAACATACGGTGAGAAAAGCTGCTGAGGCGGAAGAGGGCTACTCGATTACCGGCACCGAGGCGAGGATCCTCATCCAGTACCCCCAGGGAGCTATGGAGAAGACCATCGAGGTGAACCAGTCCCAAACAGCAACGGGCCTGCCTTTCACCTGGAAGCGGGAAGAGCTAGCGATTGACGTGACCATAACCCTTGAGCGAGTGGAACTCAGCGTGGAGGGTGTCAGGTTCAGGGCTCTCGTCACTTCGCCCAGCTACACCCTGCCCCAGGGTCCCCTCCTGCCGCCGCCTCAATGGATGCTTGCCGCGTATGCCCACTATACCGTCGATGGCGTCACGAAGGACGCTGGCGTTGCCGGTATGCGGCCGCTCGAGGACGGCCTTCAATTGCGTTGGGGCTATGCCCCTGCCAGACTCGACCCGGTCCCCGGCGACGCCAGGAAGCTGACCTTTACCATAACGAGGCTCGGCGACTGGGAAGGCCTCTGGGAGTTCCAAGTGCCACTCGAGTAGTTGAGAGCAAATTTCAGGGAGGTCAGTAAATGAAGAAGCTGATAATAGTTTTGGTAGCAGTACTTTTGGTCTTGGTGCCTGTTGCCTGCGCTAAACAAGCACCAGTCCCGCGGCCAGCACCAGCGCCAACTCCCGTGCCTGCTCCTGCGCCAGCGCCGATGCCAGCACCAGCTCCTGCTCCGACCCCGAAACCAGCACCAGCAAGAGGAGAGGAGATAGTCGTAACCGGGGCTGAGGTTGGCGAAACCTGGGCTGCCGAGCGCATGATTGTGCGCACGGGGAACATACAGCTGGTGGTAAATGACGTCCCTCAGACCCTGGAGCGAATTGCTGAGCTGGCCGAGAGC
Source organism: Dehalococcoides sp. JdFR-56 (assembly GCA_002011495.1). Classification (GTDB taxonomy): domain Bacteria; phylum Chloroflexota; class Dehalococcoidia; order Dehalococcoidales; family RBG-16-60-22; genus JdFR-56. The sequence goes on from MTNR01000072.1 coordinate 69,938, forward strand.
TTCGATGGATACGTAGTTTCTTCCAAACAGTGGAAGGAAGGGGAAAGACTCGCCGGTACCATCACCATTCGTGTGGTGGCCAGGTATTTCGATGATGCCCTGAGGGCGCTGCGCGAACTGGCAATTGAGGTAACTTCTGAAAGCACGTCAGCCAAGGATGTGACCGAGGAATACGTGGACCTGAGCGCCAAGCTGAAAAACCTCGAGGCCACCGAAGAACAGCTGCTGCGGATAATGGAGAAGGCGGAGAAGGTGGAAGATGTCCTGGCAGTCCAGCGAGAGCTCTCCAAAGTGAGAGGCGAAATTGAGCAGACCAAGGGCCGCATGCAGTATCTGGAGCGGACCTCCGAGACTTCACTTATCGAGGTGCGCTTGGAGCAGGCCAAGCTCGATGTCAACTTCACTGCCAGCAAAGCGAGGGTGAAGGAGGGGGAGGAGGTGTGGTTCGACAGCCGGGTTGCTGGTGGGTTTGCGCCATATAGCTATGAGTGGGATTTCGGCGATGGTGAGACAAGCACCGCGAACAGTCCAGCCCATGCGTATAAAGCTCCTGGAAGCTATACGGTGACCCTCAAGGTGACAGACGATAAGGGTAACACTGATACCGAGACCAGAAAGGACTATATCACCGTCCTGCCCGGCTGGAGTGCGGGTAGTGTTGCCAGCAGCGCCTGGAATGGTCTGGTCACCTTTAGTCATGCGCTGGCCGACATTTTCATCTGGGTGGGCATCTTCAGCCCGGTGTGGGTAGTTATTGGTGGCCTGGTATACTGGTTCTGGTGGCGAAGACGCAGGAAGACAGCTTAGGAACCCAATCAGTCGCTAGAGGACCGGGACAGGTAAGTAGCAACGGGTTTCTTGGACAAAAGCGGTGCTGATCATAATGCGCTTTGGTGGAATTGGCGTCCTGACCCAGGTGAGCCAGGAGAGTCTGAATTGGTACTGTGAGCATGTAATAGGATTCCGGAACAAGAACTGGTAAAGGTCGCCCGGTCTGTGCGTTAGTGAGGGGGATTCTATGACTTTACTGAGAAGGATTTTGGGCATATTAGCCGTTATTCTTCTATTATGCACAGTACTTGCCGGCTGTGTAGTGCAGTCTCTGTCTTTAAGCATAGACTCACCTGAAGATGGGTCGGAACTTGATGTTAATGTGATAAAGGTAAGAGGTAGGGTCTCTGACCATCGAGCCATGGTAACAGTAAACGGTATTGCAGCGAGGGTAGCCCAAGATGGCAGCTTCTCCAGCTGGGTCCAACTGATGACGGGGCCCAATACCATTGAAGTAGTTGCAACGCTCGGTGATAAAGACATCAGCAAGACTATCACTGTTGCCTTTAATCCTGCATTGGCCGTTTATCTCGAGATGCCGCGACCCGAGATCGGTACTGACCATACTAAGATTCCACTGAGAGTGAGTGGCACTGTGTCTAACCCTGAGGCCACGGTAACGGTAAACGGCAGTGATGTAGAGGTGTCTGAAGACGGCAGCTTCTCTACTCAGGTCCAGTTAATCGAGGGGGTTAACTCTATTGAAGCAGTAGCGAGACTGGGCGAGCAAAGA
>MTNR01000061.1 GCA_002011495.1 Dehalococcoides sp. JdFR-56
ACCCCGCCGACCTTCCCTTCAACCTGGTCGTTGATTTCAGCCAGGGCCCGTCCAAGAGGCAAGCTTCAGGGGAGATGGTGCATTCGGTCCAGTTCACTGCCCACTTGGTCCCGAAGGACGGGGTATACCTGGAGATGCCACTATGGAATGCTGCCCTGGGAGACGGGAGGGTCATTATAGGCACGCTGGAGAGCCCGCCCAAGGGGCCCGCCTGGGATGTGACCGAGGTCATCGGCTTTAACATTGAGGAGGTGATGCAGCGTCTCTATGACATAAGGGTAGATGTGGTTGCCCGCCGTTTCGCTACCCTGGAGGAAGCGGAGCAGGCCACTCAGGAGCGGCTCAGGAGGCTTCTGGAGGCGGAAATGCAAAACGCCCGCCGCAAACAGGAGGCTTTAGAAAAGTTACGCCAGATAGATGCCCGCTCTCCAGACATTGACCTAGAGTACATCCTCAACGAGTGGAGCCAGGCCTTGGACGATTTTACCTCTATGGGGGTGGACCGGTTTATAGAGGAAAGGACAGGCCTGGAAGGATTGTCCTCAGGCCTAGGGAAGGCAAAAAAGGCGGTTGACCTGGCTAGCAAGACCTATCCCCTTGTGAGCGCGGCCTTGAGTGGTGCCGATGCTCTGGGACCAGCCGAGCAGGTCCGGGCCATAAATCAGGCCTTTACCTTAGGCCGCAGCCTGGGGCCGGGCGGGCCCATGCTCAGGGCCGTTGCTCCCTTTCTGGACTTCTACCAGCAGGCGCTGGATGCCATAGCCACTGCCCTGGGTCAGATTCAGCGGGATCTCGGCAATCTATACGTGAACAGCTTGGAACCCGAGGAACTGCGCTCGGTAGTCAGTGACCCGGTCTGGCGGCAGAAGCTGGAGCAGGCCATAGAGATGAAGAAGCTGCTGGACCGCATCCGTGACCCGTAGTTAACAGCTGGGGTGGCCCTATGGCACTTTCGCGCTGCGCATTCCCGTACTAGTCGAAACATAACCTTACAAGATTGCTTAGGCACTCTTTTCGCAGAACTGACCAGTACACTTTATAGACAGACAACCGAACTATCTATATATCTCTTTGGCTAAAATTGAACAATAAGTCAAAAACTATCGTATTGCATTTCCGATACTTTCGGGTTCATTAAATTGGGGGGATAACGCGCTGCTTTAAAATAGAGATAGCAAAAGAACGGCTGTTAACTCGACTGAACAAAATGGACTAATGTGCGATGAAAAACAAGGCAAACTTATATGACTTTGACTAAACAAAATGCAATTTTTGTTGATTCGGTTCCCTCTGGCTTGCTCATAACCTAGTCTAGATAGTTCCTGAGTTATATGGCAGTCGTGCAATTGTCGTCAAAAGCAGGTTTTTACAATATATTTAGCAGCCTTGGGAACAGCCGCCTGAAGTTTTTTTGACAGTCCGGGTCTTACTGCTTCAGGTATGTACCTTGGCTGGGCGGCAAGCAATATCACCTCTACATGGCACAAGTCCCTCAGCTCTTTTAATAGATTTGACGTAGGCAGTTGGTGAAGCGAAAAATCGGCGAACTTGTTTTCAGGAAGATTATCAAGGGGCAGGGTAAAAACTTTGCCGGGCTCCCTCCCGCAATCTAAGGTGTCAACGATGATTATCTTCTTCGGTTTCCTCTCAGCAAGGGTAATGGTGAAGAGTATTTCTCTTGCCCCTGTGCCTACATTGAGAAGGGCCACATCATCCGGAATATGGTAGTGTTTCTCGAGATAATCAATCACTGCTGACCCAAAGCCATCGTCACCAAAGAGCACGTTGCCGCAGCCCAGAATAAGGGTGGACTTCCGATAGCAATCCGGGACACAATTCATAATCAATTCGCCAAGGTATCAATCATTTCCCCAGCGGCGTTTAGGATGTCTATCTTCACCGCAATCCTGCCATCAAGTTCATGGGTGGCACAGGAAAAACAAGGGTCATAGGCACGGATTGACATTTCTACTTTGTTCAGCAATCCTTGGTCGTATACCCCGTTTTTGATCAAGTCCGTGGCTGCCCTCTTGACCGACATGTTTATTGCGGCGTTATTATGCGTGGTGCCCACGATGATGTTGCAATTGGTAACAAGGCCCTTTTCATCGGTCTCGTAGTCGTGGATAAGGGTCCCTCGGGGTGCTTCAACCACACCCACACCGTGTCCAGCACAGGGCGTAACCGCTTGCCTGGTATCGGGGTCCGTGAGCTCTGGGTCATTCAAGAGCTCTACTGCCCTTTCTGCGCAATAAACTAATTCAATCAACCTTGCCCACTGATAAAGCAAGGTTGGCTGGGCTGGGCGACCGAACGTGCCTCTGAATTCCTCCAGTTCTTTCTGGGCCAAAGGTGTCGGAATCCGGTCACACACGTTAATCCTCGCCAAGGCGTTTGTCCGGTATATCCCCACCGGGTGATTTAAGTCCATAGAGAACTGCCCCATTTTCTTGTAATACGGAAACTTAAGATAAGACCAGGGCTCCACGTGCTCGCCAATATAATCCAGATACTTTTCGGCAGGAAATTCCTCGTATTTGCCATCAGGTGTCATCATGCGCAGGTCACCATCGTAGAGGTTCAGTTCACCGTTCTTAACTGTTCCCAGAAATCCGGTCTCAATGGTAGCCAGCGATTTGACGACGTCCAGATATTTGGGGAAAATCTCCTTTTTGGCGAAATCAATAGCAAAAGTGGCGAAATCTAGGCATTCCTTCGCCATTCCCTTTAGCGATTCAACCTCTTCCTTGGTAACGGGTTTGCTCCAGCCACCGGGAACAGAGACATCAGGATGGATAGCTTTCCCACCCAGAGTCTGCGTCATCATCTGCCCCAAATATCTTACCTTAACCACCTGCTTGGCTATCTCAGGCACCTTCTGCACAATGCCAATCACGTTTCTTACCGAATAATCAGCATCGGGACCTATAACAAAGTCAGCTCCCGAGAGTATGAAGAAATGCAGCACATGGCTATGAATGAAATGACCCATATAGGCAAGTTCCCTGAGTTTTTTGGCAACCGAGGGTACATCGACGCCAAAAACAGCATCGCACGCTTTGGAGGAAGCAAGATGATGTGCCCAGGGACATACCCCACAAATACGTGGCACGATGCGCGGTAGCTCCTCTACCGGTCTGCCGATCGCAAACCTCTCAAACCCCCTAAGTTCCACAACATTTACCCTCGTATCAGCAACATTTCCCTGTTCATCGAGTTGAATCGTTATCTTGGCGTGACCTTCGATTCGAGTAACCGGTTGAATGACAATCTGTTTCATCTCTTGCCTCCTTGTTTATCTTGCCGGCTGTGGCCTCAAGCGACCTACCACACCAATGAACCTGTTAAAGGTTGCCATCCTGTCTTCTATCTGTTTGGGATCAAGCCCGATTGAAGACAGGGCACCCATCATATCGACCATGGGATTAGCTCCAGCCCGTATCGGACCAAAGCAGCCACGACAGGGCATATATGCCTTTATGCACCGAGGAACTCTTTCGGCACCACCGCAACCAGCCCTTGTTGCCGGTCCCTGACACAGAAAGCCCTGCTCCATATAGCAACGTATCTCCTCAAACTTCTGTCCGGGAGAAAATCCAACCTTTTCTAGTGGTCTTTTCAAATTTGTGATCGCCTTTTTCTCCCTTTTCACGGGGCAGTCATCACAGACACTCCGCTCAGGCAGAGAAAATGGCCTCCCCTCCAAGAGGCAGGTTAAAGCTTCAGCGACTAACTCAGGAGTAGTTGGGCAACCGGGCAAACCTACGTCAACCTTAATAACCTCACTCACTGAGTACACGCGGTCCCCGAGGGGAGGTACCTCAACCGTGGGATTGCTAGCAGGGTCTGTGCTTTTGGTTTCCCGGTAAACCTTATCAAATATTTGGTCGATAGTGTACATATTTGCCAGTGCCGGGACGCCACCGAAGTTAGCACAAGAACCTATGGCAATTATTGTTTTACATTTCTTCCTCATCTCCTCAGCTACTTGCTTGTTCTCCTCAGTCCGTATGCCCCCGCTTATTATCCCCACATCCGCCTCCGGGATTTCCAACGCTGTCTTTTCTCCAGTTTGCCCATAGTATTTGTGGTCCATCAGGACAGGCATGTGGACAAACTCAAGTTTCGGTAGCAGGTCTAGAAGCGCCTCTCCCAAGTCCAAGATTGTTACCTCACAGCCACCACAGGTTGACAGCCATTCTTCAGCTACGCGTACCACTTCTTAACCTCCTTCTATATTGGTGGTGCTCCTTCAACCACCACTTCTTTGACTACCCTACGGGTAAACAAGAAGTATTCTCCGCCCTCCTCAATCATCTCAACCTCAAAACCGTCATCTTTATATTTCTGCGCCATTTCCCTCCTTTCCTTTTCATCAGTGTACACTCTCCCGTCCCACATAAATTTTTTGCCATCGAATACTCGCGCTAGCTCCATTTAAACTTCCTCCATCAGGTCTTATAAGGATTTGGACCTAGCTCCCTGATTTGCTCCGTCATTTCGGTTACCACCTGAGCGAATCTCGGCCCTTCGGAGGCTGAAACCCATTCTAACCTAAACCTTTCTTCCTCAAGCCCAAAATCTTGCAGCATGAGCCTAATCGCCTCCGCCCGTTTTTCGGCTTTTAAGTTACCTTCAAGGTAATGGCAATCACCCGGATGACATCCACAGATTAATACCCCATCAACCCCCTTGGTTAAGGCACCGATTACCAGATTTGGGTGAACCATACCCGAACACATTACCCGGATTATGCGTATATTGGGCGGATATTGTAATCTGGAAACACCAGCTAGGTCCGCCCCGGCATATGAACACCAGTTACAGCAAAAGGTTAATATCAGTGGCTCAAATGAAGCATCACCCATATTACCGCCTCTGGCAAATACTTTCTCCTTACACCGCTGCCTCGACCATGGCCATAATCTGGTCTAAACTGAAGTGTTTAACGAATATCCCTCGCTTGGGACAGGTTGCCTGACACGTCCCGCAGCCCTTGCATTTTAGTTCGTCAACCTCGACCGTCTTCTTAATCGTGCCGTTTTTCACGTACTCAATTAACGTGATTGCTTTGAACGGACAGGGGTCTATGCAATAAGCGCATCCGTCACAATTTTCGTCAATAACTTGGGAGATTGCTGCCTCAATCTCTATCTCGTCCTTTGAAATAATTGTGCTTGCCCTTGACGCCGCGGCTGATGCCTGGGCTATACTTTCGTCCACCGTCTTGGGGAAGTGGGCAAGACCACACAAGAAAACACCATCGGTAGCAAAATCAACTGGACGGAGTTTCATGTGCGCCTCTAGGAAGAAACCATCACTAGTTAGCGGAACCTTAAGTTTCTGGGCAAGTTCTTTGGCATCATCTCTCGGGATAACGCCTGTGGACAGGACCACAAGGTCTGCCTTAAGGTTAATATCAGCGTCTAAGACCGGGTCATATACTGTTACCTTTAGCTGCCCATCAAACCGCGCAACCTCTGGCGTTTTATCCCCGTCATAGACAACAAACCGCACGTCCTTCTCCCTCGCCTCGGTATAATACGACTCATTAAACCCATAGGTTCTCATGTCCCGATAGAGGACGAATACATGGGTCTCCGGACTCAGCTCTTTGATCTTTAGGGCATTTTTGATTGCCTGGGGACAGCAGATACGGCTACAATAAAGCCGCGTCCCATTCCGAGAGCCGACACACTGAATCATAACCACTGTTCCCGGTTTAGACTTAAGGAACTCCCCATTGGCTAATTTTTCTTCTAATTCCAGCTGGGTGATAACCCTCTTATCCTCTCCATACAGATACTCGGTTGGCTTATACTCTTGACCTCCGGTAGCGACAATGACAACCCCATGCTTAAGGGAATGAACTGCGCCATTATATTTGAATTCCGTGGTGAAATTTCCCACCGAGCCTTCGATGTTTAAGATTTGCGAATTGGTATAAATATGAATCTTAGGATGATGCTGTGCCCGGCTAATCAGCGACCTCAACCTTTCCTCAGGATTGTCGCCGTTTAAGAGAAGTTTCACTCGCCTCAGATTGCCCCCCAGGGCATCGCTTCGCTCAATCAGGTATGTTTCAAAGCCCTGGTCTGCCAGTTCAAGGGCTGATACTACACCAGCCACCCCACCGCCGATTACCAGAGCATCACGATTAATTTTTACCTTCTTTCGGGGAAGCGGTTCGAGGAGCCGAGCTCTGGCTACTGACATCCTGACTAGGTCTTTTGCCTTGAGCAGAGCTGCTTCCGGTTCGCTCGTATGGACCCAGGTGCACTGGTCCCGAATATTTGCCATTTCAAATAGGTAGGGATTAAGCCCTGCCTCGCGAACGACGCTCTGGAACAGAGGCTCGTGCGTCCGCGGGGTGCAGGCAGCAACGACAACACGGTTTAGATTATGTTCCCTTACTAACTGCTTAATTCTTTCTCCAGAGTCAGTAGAGCAGGTGTACAGAAAGTGTTCGGCACATACCACATTAGGCAGTGTCTTGGCATATTCGGCAACATCAGCAACATCGATCACGCCACCGATGTTCTTTCCGCAGTGGCAAATAAAAACCCCGACCCTCGGTTCCTCTCCACGAACATCCCTCTCAGGCGGATATACCTTTTCCTTCACCAATTTACCCCGCTCCGTGGAAAGAAGGGAAAGTGACCGGGCGGCAGCGGCGCACCCCTGCATCACGCTCTCCGGGATATCTTTTGGTCCGGTGAAGGCCCCGGCAACGAAAATCCCCTCCTTGGGAGAACTAACCGGGGTAAACGGGTTGGTCACGCAAAAGCCGTATTTGTTTAGCTCAAGACCAAATTTTTCGGCGATTTCACCAGCGCACCTGGGGGATACCAGACCAGCCGATAAAACAACCATTTCATACTCTTCACACCGTTTCCTATCATCCTCGGTCAGATATTCAATTTTAAGATTCCTTGTTTCAGGCACTTCTGTAATCGTGGGCGGGCGGCATCTTATATAATTTACCCCCAGCGATTTTGCCCTACTATAGTACTCCTCAAACCCTTTGCTGAATGCGCGCATATCCATGTAAAATATGTCACACCTTAGCTCCTCTCCCAGATATTCCTTGGCAAGGATTGCTTCTTTGGTAGCATACATGCAGCAAACGGCAGAACAGTAATCCCTCTCGAAATCACGCGACCCCACGCATTGAATGAAGGCCAAGCTTTTGGGTGGCTTTGAATCAGAAAGACGCTGAATCTTCCCCCCAGTCGGTCCGGTGGGCGAGAGAAGCCTCTCAAACTGGAGGCTCGAGATAACATTGGGATACAGGCCAAACCCCAAATCGGGCTTCAGGTGCAGGTCGAATAGCTCAAAACCAGGAGCTATGATTATTGCCCCTACACTTATGGTTACAAATTCCTCCTTATCCACCTCGTGATTTATGGCTTTTGCTTCGCACGCCTCGACGCAGAGGAGACACTCGGAGCATATTGCGCAGGCAAGGCATCGCTTTGCCTCTTCTATCGCCTGCTCGGGCGTGAGCCCTCCCTGGACCTCGTTGAAATTACGGATTCTCTCCCTCACTGGAAGCAGGGGGGCTGTAACACGCTTTTTCTTCTCAAGCCCTTTGAGTTCTACTTGCGCTCTCTCTGGCTCTTTTTTCTCACGCCCAGCCCTGAGGTCCTCGCCCCGCAGATATCTGTCAATAGACTCAGCAGCTCTTTTGCCTGCTTCTATCGCATCGATTGCTCTCGCCGGGCCTGAGACAGCATCACCACCAGCGAATACATACGGGACAGCGGTTTGCAGGGTGATGCTATCTACCTCTATCGTTCCTTGCTCCGTAACACGCATATTGGGTGCCAAGGGTAAAAGCGAAAGGTCAGGCTGCTGGCCAATCGCCGCGATGACTATATCGGCTGGGATTACGAATTCTGAGCCATTGATAGGTATGGGACGGCGCCTACCACTCGCATCGGGTTCGCCAAGCTGCATCCTGACAAGTTTTATCTGCTCGACCTTCCCGTCCTTGGTCAAAATCTCAACGGGGGCGACAAGATACTGTATTTTCACGCCCTCCTGCTCTGCTTCCTCAACCTCCCACGGACTTGCCGGCATCTCCGCTCTGGACCTTCGGTAGGCAATTATTACCTCACGGGCTCCGAGCCGAAGCGCGCTGCGTGCGGCATCAACTGCTGTATTGCCGCCGCCAATTACCACCACCCTCTTACCAGCAAGTTTTACATCTTTTCCGAGGTTAACATCTCTTAGGAACACTACCGCGTCTATAACCCCTTCCGAGTTCTCCCCGGGGATATCGAGCTTCAATCCTCTATGGGCACCCACGGCAATAAAGATGGCATCGTATCCCTTATTTCTTAGCTCATCTAGCGAAGTTACCGGCGTATCGAGTTTTATTTCCACCCCAAGGTCGAGGACTGCGCTCTGGATTTCTTGGTCGATTATTTCGCGAGGCAAGCGATATGCAGGCACCCCAACGCGCAACATGCCACCTGCCACCGGGAGTGCCTCGAAGATGGTAACGTTATACCCCCTCACGGCAAGATAATGGGCACAGGATAGTCCAGCCGGCCCGGAGCCTATAATGGCCACCTTTTCCTTTCTCGTTTTCAATGTCTCTGGTAAGAGTGGCTTCTTGTCAGGATTGGCAATTTCCCAGTCAGCCAGAAACCTCTTGAGCGCCGCGATAGATATCGGCTCATCCAATTCGCCTCGTTGGCATTCTGCCTCGCAAGGATGCGGACATATACGCCCACAAATGCCGGGGAATGGATTCTCGCGCCTCTGCACAGCCAGCGCCTCGGCGAATCTGCCTTGGGCTATAAGGGCCACATAGGCATGTGGGTTAACACCCGCTGGGCAACCGAGCCTGCACGGCGAAACCCCTTGCTTGTCAATAGTAAAAGCGCTTGGGACCGCTTGGGGATACCGCCGATGTATTGCCGTGCGCTTTATAAGACCCAGGTCATATTCGCTATCAACTTTTATTGGGCATTTTTCTATACAGGCGCTGCATCCGGTGCATTTAGCTACGTCAATATATCTTGCTCTCTTTTTAAGGGTAACTTGAAAGTTTCCGGCGGAGCCACTAACTTTGTCCACCTCGGCGTTGGTGATAACTTCTATGTTCAGATGGCGGCTGATGTCGACTAACCTGGGAGCAATGGTGCACATAGCGCAATCCATCGTGGGGAAGGTCTTATCCAGTTGAACCATTGCCCCACCGATAGAGGACTTACTATCAACCAGATAAACCTTAAGCCCAGAATCAGCCAAATCTAATGCGGCTTGCATTCCGCTTATGCCGCCGCCAACAACCATTACTGCTCCAATTTTCTCCGACATTCCGTCTCACCCTTCCAAAGACGTCTTGCCTTCCTTGCCGAGTTCCATCTGGGTTGCCTTTTCTTTGACTGCGTGAAAGTAAACCGCCAGCGGACGATAAAGAAGGTGAGGCGTCTTGCCAAAGGGCACAATAATCAGTGCCCATGGACTAAGTAGCACTAAGAAGATGACGTATATCCCGTAACCAACTTCTTTAACTCCCAGGGACAGAGATACATAAGCTAAAAAGAGCATGAAGACAAGGGTGGATAACCATATGGGAAATAGCCAGTCACTGAATTCAGAAAACTTGTGCATTGCCTCTTGTTTCTTGACACGGTCAACAACCAATATCGCGGTAAAGACGAATAAAACCGCGAGGACTACAATCACGGCTAGCTTGTACGGGTCAATTCCCGGTTGCTCGAATGGGTGATAGCCCGGGCGGATATAAGTCTTGAACGATTCCACTAATATAACCAAGATCAAAGTAAGTCCATACCCGTAAACAACAAAGAGGTGTTTGAACCAAAAAGCCTTCTCTTTACACTTTCTAAGCTGCAGCTGACTCAAAGCATGGAGCACCAAGGTTCTAAGCTCGGTAAGGTAAAGCCAAAAAGGAGGCCTAGGATTACTCCTGCCCAAAGTAAACCAAAACATCCGCAGGATATTGGGAATGAAAACGACCAGCGAGACAGCGAAGACCGCGGAGAGCGAAAATAGGCTCCCGAATTCAAGAAGGCGGTGAGGATAGAGGTATAGTATTATTGAGGCGAGCATAGCCAGCCCAATCGTGGCAAGTGCCCCTATCTCCCATACCTTTGATTTATAGAACTTTGCCGAAAGGCCGGTCCAATCATACAGCGCGGTAAGGTACCGTCTGAGCGTCATCATCGATTCCCCGGTTTCCGTTTGCCGGGGACATGAGGTGGCGCAATCGCCGCAGTAATAGCAAAGCCACGGGCCAAGACTGCCACGCAGCTTGTCTTTTAATCCGGCTCGCACATATTGTATATCTCTACGGGGAGAAAAGGTGTTGCTATCTGATGTTAGTTTGCAGACAATGGTGCATCCGCCACAATTTAGGCAAGCATTGGCATCAAATTTGCCATAGTTACGGACTTCGTCCAACAGGCCTGGGTCAGCCCAATTCTCATGTTTTCTCATCATCCATCCCTACTGCTGCTTGGAAGCATTCTCAATTATCAAAGGTAAATCTACATCCTAGGGCACTTTCATGGCCCAAATAAGACCGGAGCACGTCCAAATGAAATCGGAAGAGAAGACTTTTGATTTCAAACCCAGGAGTGCCACCTCTATTGTCTTCCGTGGGTTAAATTTACGGGCAATTTCAGCTATGAGGCGCCTTGCGAAACAAGTTCCACACACAATGCATCTTTTTATCTTTTCGCCACCGGGTTGAGCGGAAATCTCGTCACAAAATTTGAGATCCAGTTCATCATGAGATAGGACATCTGCTTCGTGTGGCATACGACCTCCGGTTCCAACACCACAAGTAGTGGCGCTTTTTCTTTCTCTTTTACTACATGCGTTTAATAGGCATCTTTCTCTCAGTGCCCACTCGTCGGGTCTTTCCAACATTTTGGCACCTGTTTCGCTCATTCCCTGCACATCCTTCCAGTAATCCCCCTAAGAGACCAAGGGTTTCTGTCCAACTACTACGTATCCTGCCTCCTTTCCGTTTTCCATGGCAGCTCTATCAGTCCTTTGCCCATGGCATACTTTATTAGCTCGGTACGATTACGGAGACCGAGCTTCTGCATCATGTTCGTCGTGTGCCTAAGCACCGTTTTCACGCTTATGAAGAGCGCGTCGGCAATCTGCCGGTTGGTGTGCCCCTCAGCCACCAACTGTAGTATCTCTCTTTCCCTATCTGTGAGCCGCTCATATTCATTTTTTTCTTCTGCCACCTGCATCAAGTATTCCTGTATCAAAGTCATAGCTGCTGAAGGATAAAGGAACGACTCGCCTCTGTGCACAGCGCGTATGGCCGAAATAAGGTCTGACGCTGGGGCAGTCTTAGAGATATAACCCCGAGCTCCTGCCCGGAGCATGGAGAGGACATATTCCGGGTCATCGTACTGGGTGAGCACCAGCACCTTGACGCCGGGATTCTTTTTACGGATGCGCCGGGTAGCCTCAAGACCACCCATGATCGGCATCACGATGTCCATAAGCACTACTTGGGGAGCAAGCCGCCGTACCTTGTCAATCGCATCCCTCCCCTCACTTGCCTCCCCTACTATCTCAACATCCTCGCAATCCTTGAGCAGGGCACGGATCCCCTCCCTGAACATCGCGTGATCATCAACCACGAGCACCCTTATCTTAGACACCTCCCTATCCACCCTCTACCGGGTCTCGATCCCCGAACTGCTACTGCTAGCTAAGCACCACTGCTGTGCCCAAGGCGCTGCGCGACAACCCCCATAACCCACGACCCATTGTTTATGCACAATCCCTCGGGACATGGGCTGGTGGTCCGCCGCTAGGGATATCTACCTAGATATTAGGCAAATATGCTCTGGAAAAACAGGGAAAACATACTCAAAATTGTGTGCAAAAGTGCGTAATTATGTGGGAAAAATATCCCACTCCAGCGGTCAAAAAGAGGGGGGACTCTCCTGCAGAGAGTCCCCCCTATGCAATTAACTACCTCGCCTGTTGTTCAGTCTTTTTCCATTTTACATGGCATCTCAATTAACCCTTTGCTAATGGCGTACTTTATTAGGTCAGTGCGATTATGAAAGCCCAGCTTCTCCATAATGTTGGTCCGGTATCTGAGCACCGTTTTGACGCTGATGGAGAGCCTTTCCGCAATGTCGCGGTTGGTGTGTCCCTCAGCCACCAGCTGGAGAATCTCCCTTTCTCGGTCGGTAAGGCGCTCGTACTCGTTTTTTTCACCGCCGACCCGTGTCAGGTATTCCTCAATTAGAGCGGTGGCAGCGGAGGGATAAAGGAAGGACTCCCCCTTATGAAGAGTGCGGATAGCAGAAACCAATTCTGAGGCGGTGGCGGTCTTGGAAATGTAGCCCCAGGCACCTGCCCTGAGCATGGGGAGGATATACTCGCTGTCTTCATACTGGGTGAGTACCAGCACCCTCGCGTTCGGGTTTTCCCTGCGAATACGCCGGGTCGCCTCCAGACCTCCCATGACGGGCATGGCGATATCCATAAGCACAACATGCGGGCCGAGCTGGCGCATCTTTTCGATGGCTTCCCTACCCTCAGCGGCCTCCCCTACTATCTCAACATCTTCATAACTGTCCAGCAGGGAACGAATCCCCTCTCTGAACATAGCGTGGTCATCGACCACTAGCACCTTTATCTTGGACATCTCCTTCCCCCCACTTTACCGGGATTTCCACTGCCACTCTGGTCCCACCACCTGGTCTAGTATCAATGGTGAAAGTTCCTCCCAGCAACTCAGCACGCTCTTTCATGCCCAATAAACCCACTCCCTTGCTGGTGCCGGCTGGGGAACTAAACACATGTGAGGGGTCAAAGCCAACACCGTCATCTTCAATTTGAAGACCAATGCTCTCATCATTGAACTCCAAGCTAAGATAGGCGCTTTCGGCACGAGCGTGGCAGGCAATGTTGGTGATTGCCTCCTGGGCGATGCGAAAAAGCGCTATCTCCACCTGCGGTGGCAACCTTCTCTCCTGACCAATGACCTCCAGGTGTACCTCTACTCCAGCGGCGTCCAGGGCATTATGAGCACATGATCGCAGCGCGGCAGGCAGCCCCAGATCATCAAGCAGACTGGGTCTCAGGTCATAGATTAATCTATGCACCTCCTTGGAGGTACTAGCCAGCAAAGACTTTATCCCTTCCAGTTGGTTGGCGATGTCCTTGGCCTTTAGCCTCGACTGAGTGGTCAGGGCTTCCAAGCGAACGGCGAGAGTAGCCAGAGCCTGACTGGTCACATCGTGAAGTTCCCGGGCCACCCGACGACGCTCGTCCTCCTGAGCGGAGATGAGTTGCCGCAAGAGTTCGGTCCGTATTTGCTCCTTGAGCTGGAGTTCGCGGTACAACTGGGCATTCTCGATAGCAATGCCTAACTGATGCCCCAGCGCAGTCAAGAGCTGCACTTCCTGCTGGGAAAAGGACCGTACTTTTCGGCTGGCTACATTGAGCACGCCGACCACTCTCTCCTTGGACTTCAAAGGCACACTAACCAGCGCTTTTAACCCTTCTTCGGCCACTACCGGCCGTGTAATTCTCGGTTCCCGGGAAATATCGTCCACCACCAGGGTTTCGCCCCGCTGGGCAACCTGCCCAGCGATGCCTTCCCCTAACGCAAGACCGGAAACTCCCTGGACAAACTGTTCTGACAGACCACGATGAACCTGGTAGGAAAGCGTTTGCGAGTTCTCGTCAAGAAGTAGAATACCGCCAACTTCAGCATCTACAAGGTCAAGGACTTTATCCAGGGCACTGTTGAGTACGATGTCAAGGCTCATTGATTGGCTCACCGTGCTGGCAACGGCATTCAGAGCAAGAAGATGGCGGTTAGCCTCTAGGATTCGTTTTTCCAGCTCCTTACTTTCAGTAACATCCCTAATTAGCTCCACGACCTGGGTGATTTTGCCGTCGGTATCGTATACCGGTGAGGCGCTTACCTCAACATACCTCTCCTGCCTAAAGCCTCCCTTAGCGGTACGGTGCACATGAACTACTCGAACCGGTGTGCCAGTTTGCCAGACCTTTCTCACCGGACAGGTACAGGAGGGCGAATGACAGGGATGGCTCATCTGGTGGGTTACCTCATAGCAGTAGCGCCCCACGACCTCCTGATCTGGGTGCTTAAGGCACAGACTTCGGTTGGCCTGAATGATACGCCATCGTTCATCCAGTACCATCAAGTCTTCGTCAAGACTATCAATAATAGTTTGCAAGAAATCCCGGGACCTCCTTAGCTGTTCAGCTGATTCGTCTAATAACCGGTTCTTTTGCTCCAACTCTTGTAAGGAATCCCTCAGCCGTTCTCGCATTACTTGGTAGGTGTTCGCCGGTAGCCCGGTTTCCGCTCTGGCGAACCGAGCTACTTGACTAACCAGCCTCAGCAAGCTGTGTCGAATCGTCCGGGTCAGAGTGACCCAGACCAAGGTGCTAAGGTTGGTCACCAACTGGATTTTGTGTACCACAAGGGCCGCAACACCCATCTTGCCCAGCTAATTAAGCCAGATTTAGAAAAATTCTATCACAAGCTGCGACAAATGGCAAAGGATTCTGCTCCCAATGGACGTCAAAAACTGCGCCAGATTTTCGCAAATTTGACACATTTTAACCCTAAAAGCACGAACTTTTCTTATTGCCACTTAGCGGAAAAAAGATTAAGCTTAGGAACAAGCAAGAGGGAGAGGCTTGCCTTTAGAGAGGGGGACTGGCAGGGGTGAGGTGAGTGACACGTGGGTCGTGGGAATCTAGGTTAGCTTCGGTTATGCTTTGCTGTGTCGGCGCTAATAGTCACTTCGTTATATCTGGTTTGATGGAAAGTGTGCGCCCAAGTATTGAGCTAGGTGACAAAAAGACAACAGCGATTATTCTACGTATGCAGCGTGCGCAATGTAAAAACCCGAGTCGAGGGTTGCCCGATTTTGGTGATGGCACTCCTGAGAGAGGAGGATCGTGAAACAAGGGTTGAATATTATCTCAGCGATATTTGCCATTATTGTCTCGCCGCTAATGGTCCTTGTTTGGCCTCTGCTTTTTTGGGTAGGATCAGGTATCGCATTGTACCAGTGGAGAAAATAAGCTAACTGCTTAAGGCAGGCACAGCAAACTCTGGGCGCCACCCTTATGGTTGGATAGATGCGGTTAGGAGAGTTTGGCGGGACAATCCCTCGTTCTCCTGATTAAGGACCAATCCCCAAAATGATTCGGTGGCAGGTAACCAAGCCCCGAAAGTAGTCTGTTTTGGTATATACTTCTTCGCCGAAATAGGAAAGCATGGTTACCACGTTATGATAAGTCTCGTACTCGCACAGATTCACCTCCTCATGTTTCAGTGTCTTGGGAAAAAGCTTTGCATCATGGCGTTCTGATAGGGATTGCCGGTGCGCGCCATGCTGATTTCTAATCCGCATCTTTTGAGCTCGCCCACATATTCACTGGAAGCATACTGTACCTCCTGGTCGGAGTGATGGATAACACCAGGGCCGGGCTGCCTCTCTTTGGTGACAGTTTTCCGAGCAACAGTGTCATCTTCGGTGGCTCTCATCATGTCAGTCTGGAAACTTGCAGGTGGCATCAGCATGGGCTAGACTGACTCAACCTGCCGTTGCTCCGCTCCTCCCCACAGGTGGCCGGTTTGATCGAAACCGGCATTTATTGCTTCTTTTTGCGCCAGTCATACGGTCTTCTTTTTCTTAAGACTAGATTATGAGCTTTTAGTCTTATGGCATTGATGTTAATAAATCCTCGCGAATCTGTTGCGTCAAAGCCACCTTCTACTTCCATGCTGGACAATTCAGGATCATAGAGGGAGGTCGGTGATTCTCTACCAATTACATTTATATTTCCTTTGTACAAAGAGAGGATAACCTTGCCATCAATGGCCTCTTGGCTTTTGTTGAAAGCACACATGAGGAAATCCATCTCTGGAGAAAACCAAAATCCATTATAGATAAGCTCAGAAAATTTTGGTGTCAGCATATCCCTTAGGTGCATCACTTCTTTATCCATAGCAATTCCCTCAATGTCTCTGTGTGCAAGCCAAAGAATAGCTGCTCCCGGCGCCTCATATATTCCTCTGGATTTGATACCAATAAATCTGTTTTCAATCATGTCTACCCGGCCAATCCCGTTTTTACTTCCCAGCTCATTGAGATACATGAACAATTCTAAAGGCCTGGCTTTTATGGTTCCATCATTTTTGTTCACAACTTGGATGGGATACCCG
The DNA here is from genome assembly GCA_002011495.1 of Dehalococcoides sp. JdFR-56. Lineage (GTDB taxonomy): Bacteria > Chloroflexota > Dehalococcoidia > Dehalococcoidales > RBG-16-60-22 > JdFR-56. The sequence goes on from MTNR01000061.1 coordinate 16,238, forward strand.
TCTTTAAAATGGATTTCAATTATTGTTTCTTCGTCCGGGGCTCTTTGAGGAGAGGTGGTAACAGTAAACAGGTTCTCTGGCGGCCTGAACATAGGATCTTCCAAAATTCCCGATTCATGGCTAATATGCATTAGATTCTCATCCTCGCTATATGGCTTTCCCGCTGTGGCTTTGACAGGAATTCTCCATTTTTTAGCGTAACTAATAAGATCACTTCTCCCTTTGAACTCCGCCAGAAACTCAGGGTCTTTCCAGGGAGAAATGACCTTTATGTTTGGATTCAGCGCGTAGTAAGTTAGCTCAAATCTTACTTGGTCATTGCCTTTACCAGTTGCTCCGTGAGCCACATATTCGGTCTTTTCTTTTTCGGCTATCTCAACTTGTCTTTTGGCAAGGAGTGGTCTGGCCAGAGCAGTCCCCAAGAAATATCGCCCCTCATAGCTTGCATTCCCTCGGAGAGCTGGGAAAACAAAATCGGTAACAAACTCTTCTCTCAGGTCTTCGATATAGACTTTCGACGCTCCAGTCTCCAAGGCTTTCATCTTGATTGCTTCAAAATCATCTTTTTGTCCCACATTGCCAACAAAACAGACAACGTCATATCCTTTGTTCACTAACCATTTCAAAATTACGGAGGTGTCCAAACCGCCACTATAAGCCAGCACAACTTTTTTCTTTGCTGTAGTTTTCATCATTCGGCAGTCTCCCCTTTTATATGGATAATTGCGGTGGCAACCCTCCAGCGGGCCCGCGTCTAGCCGTCCGCTTTCGCCATCGTCAGCAGGCATGAACAAAATCTCGAACTAACAATCGCTTGGCGTCACTCCACATCTTCCTGTGTGACTATTATACAATTTATCGTGTCCGGTAGTCTTCTGGAGCCGCTTTGAGTTCTGTGGCGGTAAAACCGCAGGAACCAGAGGAAAAGCGAGACTACCCCTTGTACTCTAGTTAAGACACGAAGAGACACCCGCTAACTTTCGTCCAGCCGCACAATCATAATCTTCTTCAGAAAGGAAACAAGTGGTCGGTCTAGCAGGCGGTTACTAGTTTTTGTCTTTGCCGAGCCTCTTAATCAGCCGGTTGGAGCTTCGAGCCCTCTGTGGCTCACTTTGGAAGTCCTATCACTTCGCCAGCTTTTGTGACTCATCGGTAGGTTCTTTTTGGAGCTTGGTCCAACTCATGTTGAGGTTCATAATTCCAAAAGTTGATCGGATAAGTAGGGTTGAAAGTGCACAGATATCTCTTTTCTCTTAAGCTTACACCCATTCCATATTGGTCGCATAGGACTTTGAATTCTCCCACAAGTTGAAAGCGATTTTGCTTAGTTTTGATAGTTTCGTCTGTCGGCTCTTCGCAAAAGAAGTTAGCGAAACGTAGCTGGTCTTTGTTACACCGGGAGTCTAGCCACTTAACGCAGTTTTCACCCTCTCTTCTTGTAAAACAACCCATCCCCGCAAATAGGTCAGCAAGTTGAATAAGTGGTTCTCTGACTGAGTTGCGTGGCTCTGTGTTCCTAATCTGAAGCAATTGGCCTACTCGCTCATTTTCGAGAAGTAATAGGGAATTAGCTTGGTACCCACTTAAACGTGTTCTATCCAAAACCTGTGCAAGTTCATGCCAGCGAATCTGTGAATTTTCGTCTGGGTAGAAATTCCACTCTGCTTGATTCCATCGCCTTGCCGCATGGGTAAGTACTTTGTAGTACATACGCTCTAGGTTGGCTGCGTCATCTCTTCCTTGGACAGCATGACGTGAATCTTGAACGTCCCAGACAAGAACATCAACCCTTGCCTTTGCCTTGCTCGCAAACTCCTTGACAAAGCATTGAACAAACTCTTGGGCAGCTTCAATTATTGGGCGATGGGTTCTGATTAAAGCAAATTTTACCTCAGGGATTCGCTTGTCGGCTAGGATACGTTTGAGGTGATTCGTCAACTGGGACAGCACAATATCCTGACCGGTAACTACTGCGATAGCCTGGAAGCGCTCGGTAAAAGTACCTGATTCATCACTGTAGGCTGAGAATGTCCCACCTTTCATGCGCGTCAAACACTCCCAGCTAGATACTATTACTAAACGCGCCTATTCGCAACTTTTGATTCTGTAGAACATCAAGAAGGCCACCTGCGCCTGGACCTCGTGAAGAGTGGGGACTCGTCTAAATCTTAAGACTCTCCATCTGGAAGTTACTCTTGCACGAGCCATTCGAAAAACGTAGAGTAGCGGAAGCGATAGGTAAGACCATGCGTGTCCTGATAACAGGTGGAAGCCGTCTTGTCGGCCGAGCACTTGTAGCTAACTTAGCCCGATTGATAGACTAAACCACCAGGGTAGGGCTGAGCGAATGGCCAAGCTGATCATGAAATAGGGTCTTGTTTGGCTAGAGAAATGCAAAAGGTCGAGGTCAATCAGGTTAGCACCACGAAGACAGGGGACTTTTGGCCGGCACGTCAAACAGCGGCACGTGAGCCCCATTCAGGTGCGCTACCAGGCTGCGCTACACCCCGACGCCCTCTTCGCCAATAACTAGCACAAATTCCCGAGCGCAACAAGCGAATTCCTCACCAATTTCTCTTCATAGCTATCTCCGAGTCTGCAAATCAGTCTCTTTTGGAACCACCCACGGCAGGACCAATTAAATTCAAAAACTTACAAAAGCACCTGCGGTCATCATCTGGCCGGGGAAGACCCTGCCAATGAACTGCAAAAGTTATCGGGGGTCTTGACAAATTTTGTTCGCGGTAGTAAACTAACAGCACATCGTGCCGAAATAAGGAAATTAATTCCGTATTGCGGAAAGATAGGTTCGGGAGGACACCTAGTGAAAGACAATAATCTCAACAAATCCTTACTTAAAGCAATGGCAGTGCTGAAGTGCTTTACCTTAGACGATCTGGAATTGGGGCCATCGGAGATTGCTCACAAAGTCGAGATACCTTTGACCACAGCGCATCGTATCTTGGCGACTCTGACTAAAGGGGGACTGTTGGAGCAAGATGCAAAGAGCGGCAAGTATCGAATTGGCCCCACGTTATACGCTCTGGGCAGTTTATATTTGAGTACCACTGACATTTTCCAGGCGGCTGAGCCAGTGATCAAGGCGTTAAATGACCTAACCGGCGAGGCGGTTTGTACCGCCATCCTGTATCAAGGCAAGGTAGTGATGACCATGAAGGAGGAATCTAGGTACGCCTTTAGAATCGCCAACCATGTAGGTTCGATTTTAGTTGCCTATGCCTCAGCGATGGGCAAAGCCTTGCTCAGCGAATTAAGCGAAGAGGAGCTTGACCGTATCCTTCCGGAGGAGAAACTGCCCCCGAGAACCAAGAACACGGTTCCAACCAAGACGGAATTGAAGCGAGAGCTGGAAGAAATAAGAAAGACTGGCGTTTCATATGACTTGGAAGGAAACTATGAAGGAGTCGTGGGTATTGCTTCAGTAATACGGGATGCCAGTGGCAAGGCGGTGGCGGCGGTGACCATTGGACTACCAGCATTTAGGGCGGATGAGGCTACCCGGGAGCGGATAGCCACCTTAGTCAAGATGGGGGCAAGCCTGATCAGCTATCGGCTTGGCTATCAGGATACGGTTAATCCGGTTCGTGACATCGAGGAGATACGCTCCTGGTGGGAGCAGAACCAGGTGGCTCTTGGCCATTGAGGAGAGCCGCGAGATATCTCAGAGGAGAATAGATTGAGGAGGAGAAGGTAACGAAGCGGGCTCTGCCAGGGGAGAGTCAGTGCAAATGGTGCTGGTGCCCCTCCCATGCGCAGCTTGACGCGAAATTGGGCAAGTGGCATCCCGCGTAAACCAGTAGAAAATATATGTTGGCATCGTGAAGCTGGGGAATGCCGGCGTTGAGGTACTGAAAGTTAAAAGTGGAATATTTAATGAGTAGATAGAGGGGGTGGTAGCTTTCAGCAGCATAGATTTTTACCGGCGAGACACCAAAATTTAGGAGGGAGAGAAGATGAAACGAGGAAGGATGCTAGCGTCTCTGGTTATGGTAGTGGCATTGGGCATGGCGTTGGTCAGTGCTTGTGCCGCCCCGGCGCCGACTCCTGCTCCAGCTCCAGCGCCGGCCCCTGCCCCAGCGCCAGCTCCTGCCCCGGCTCCTGCTCCAGCTCCAGCGCCAGCCCCAGCACCGACCCCCACGCCAACACCGACACCAGCCCAGCCTCCGAAGGTGATTACCTGGAAGGCGCAGTCTCACACTCCTTCTGGGAATCCCATGTATCAAGGGCTTGAGGAGACGGCCAACTTCATTGCCCAGGCCAGCGGTGGGCGTTTGATTATCGAGGTCAATCCGGCCGGCGCCCTCGTGGAGGCGACCAAGGAGTTTGACGGGGTGCATGGGGGCGTGATTCAGCTTGGCACCGGTGCCGCCAGTTACTGGCGGGACAAGTTCCCGGCGGCTGGTCTGTTCACCTTCACCGTTGGCGGCCTGAGCCCGATGGAGTCGCTTTACTGGTGGATGACCGGGGGAGGTAAAGAGCTGCTGCATCGTATGATTGCCGATTACGATGTAAAGGCGTTTGCCGGTGAGATTACCCCTCCAGAGATATTCCTGCAGTCCACGGTACCCTTGGAAACGCTGGATGACATCAAGGGGTTGAAGATTCGAACTGCTGGTGATGACGGGGAAATCTTCGCCCGCATGGGTGCCTCAGTGGTCTTCCTGCCAGCAGGAGAAATCTACGAATCCATGCAGCGAGGGGTAATTGATGCAGCTCAGTTGAGCACCCCGGCGCTGGACTGGTCCTTCGGTATGCAGGAGGTTGCTGATTACCTCTACCTCTCCGGAGTCCGCCAGCCCGCAGACTGGAGCTTATTCTTTGTCAAGAAATCTGAGTTTGAGGCGCTGCCCGATGACCTAAAGCGGATTGTTGAGGCGGAGATGGAGGCGCTGACGCCGAGGTTTTACGGCTGGCTGATGACGAGGGACATCGAGGCAATGAAGAACTTCAAGGAGTACGGCACCAATATTGCCCCAGCCTCCAAGGAAATAGTCGATGAGCTGGTAAGGCAAGCTAGGATCTTCTACGAAGAGAAGGCTGCTGAAGACCCCTTCTTTGCCGAGGTGATCCACTCCATCTGGGATTTCCAGAAGCTCTATCGGGAGACCTGGGAGCGTCTCTAGTTGCCACTCGGGGTCCCCTGCTCTAGCACAATATTGCCAGAGCAGGGGACCCTATTTACTAATCAGCAAAGTATGCTAAAATTCCGCTAAGGGCTCGATGCGTAAGTTAGTAAGGATTATTGATTCCATCAGTGGTTACGCTGGCGGCTTCGCCAAGTGGCTGGCTTACCTCCTGGTTCTGGTGGTCGTCTATGACGTCCTGATGAGATACGTCTTCAACGCACCCCCAATGTGGGCTTATGATTCAGCGGTTATGCTCGGCGGCACCATCTACGTTCTGGCTTGGGCATATACCCATCGCTACCGTGGGCATGTGAGGGTTGATGTCATTTACACGCATCTTTCCCCCAGAACCAAGGCGATCATCGATGCTGCCGGTACCTTTTTTCTTCTCTTCCCGCTGCTGGGGATCCTGGTGCATGAATCTTTTGTCTGGCAGTGGCGAGCTTGGAAGATTGGCGAGAGATTCATGGAAACCTATTTCTATCCACCGGCAGCTCCATTCCGAACCATGGTTCTGCTGGGCTTCTGTTTGCTCTCCCTTCAGGCGGTGGCCCAGTTCATCCGCGATTTATACTTTTGCCTAAAGAACAAGCCTTATGATTGAACTGAGTCCAGAGATTATCACTGTATTGATGCTGGGTGGGCTGCTGATAGGGGTGCTCACAGGTTTCCCCGTGGCCTTTGTCATCGGCGCCGTTGCCCTGCCCTTTGGCTTCTTGATATGGGGTGATACCGTCGCTCAGCTACTCTACGGCCGCATTTTTATGATTGTCAAGAATTATATTCTTCTGGCCGTGCCGCTTTTTGTTTTTATGGGGCTGATGCTGGAGCGCTCAGGGATAACCGAAAAACTGTATGACGCTTTATATCTCTGGCTTGGCGGGTTCAGGGGTGGGCTGGCGATAACTACCGTGCTCATCGGCACCATCCTGGCGGCCTGCGTCGGCATCATTGCGGCCTCGGTTACCATGCTGTCCATCATCGCTGTGCCCCACATGGTAAAGCGTGGTTATAGCAAAAGCCTGGCCAGCGGTGCTACCTGTGCCGGGGGCACGCTGGGCATTCTCATCCCGCCCAGTGTGATGCTGGTTTTTTATGGGCCGATGGCTGAGATCTCAGTGGGGAAACTGTTCTTCGCCGCCTTTCCCGCGGGCCTTCTCCTCTCCACTTTGTATTGTGGCTACATCGCCCTGCACAGTTTAATCCAGCCGGAGGTCGCCCCCGCGGTGCCTATTGAAGAAAGGGCGGTTCCCTTCCTTAAGAAAACGGTCATGCTTCTCACCTCGCTGGTGCCGCCAGTAATCCTTATCCTAGCGGTGCTGGGTACCATCTTTTTTGGCATAGCAGCGCCCACTGAAGCCGCCGGCGTCGGCGCCTTCGTCGCCACGCTGCTGGCGCTTGCCTACCGCAAGCTTAACTGGCGAGTCCTCAAAGAGGTGGGGCGGGATACGGTAAGGACCTGTGGCATGATATTTCTCTTTGTGGTCATGTCTGTCGCCTTCGTCGGCGTCTTTATTGGTGGTGGGGGTGGGAAGGTAGTCTCTGCCTTCATCCTGGCTAGCCCCTTTGGCAAGTGGGGCGCCTTTGCCGTTATCATGTTTATTACCTTTATCTTGGGGATGTTTATTGACTGGATGGGGATTGTCCTCATCATGGTTCCCATAATCACGCCCATCGCGGAAGCACTAGGCTTCCACGAGCTCTGGTTTGCCATGATGATCTGCGTTAACCTTCAGATGTCCTTCATGACACCCCCCTACGCTCCGGCCATTTTCATTGCCCGTGGTGCCATTCCTCCGGACCTAGGGGTGACTACGGCTGACATAATCCGTGGGATAACCCCGTTTGTGTTGCTGGTGGTGGTTGCGCTTGGCTTGTTCGTCATCTTTCCAGAAATACTCCTTTGGCTACCGGCGCAAATGATAAAGTAGGGTCAACATAGAAATCGGTAAACCTAAAGGATGGAGGTAGTTTTGGCCAGTATGCAGGGGAAACTAGGCATCGCTGTTATCGGTCTGGGGAGAATCGGCGAAAGTCATCTTGATGGTCTCAGGCAGAATGGGGATAAAGCCTACATTGCCGCGGTGGTTGATATTGATGAGGCCAGGGCCAAGGCCAGCGCGGAGCGCTATCAAACGAAGTACTACCTTAGCATTGATGAGGCACTCAATGACCCAAGTGTTCAGGCGGCGGTGGTCTGTCTTCCTCATCATCTTCACAAACCCGTTTCTATCCGGATCATGGAGGCTGGGCGGCATGTGCTCGTGGAGAAGCCCTGGGCGATAAGCTCAGCCGAGGGAAAGGAGATGCTGGCCAAGGCGCAGGAAAAGGGGGTAGTGCTCATGGCCGGGCAGTCCTTCCGTTTCATGTGGGCGATGTGGGAGGCAAAGCAACGAGTGATGAGGGGTGAGATTGGCGCGCCTTTCAATCTCCTTTACATCTTCGCTGCCCCCTTTACCAGGGATACCGCCCCACCATGGTGGCAAGATGAGGAAAAGACGGGAGGCATGGCCTTTACCATGTACGGAGCCCATACTATAGATTATACCCTGTGGATCTATGAGGGGAGAAAACCGGTGCGGGTCTACGCTGAGGCTCGCTCCATCAACCCTGACTTTGAGGGGATGGATGAGATCACCATCACCATGCGCTTTGACGATGATTCAATGGCGACGAACATCCTCTCTGTGAACACCCGACCGACCAAGCACGAGTGTCTCATCGTGGGGCCCAAGGGAAGAATAGACGTTATCCTGAGGGGTGGCCACGTTCCAGGGCAGTTGGTCGGGGTCTTCTCTGGGGACTTGCTGGTCAATGGCGAGCTAGTGGAGAGCGATTCGCCCAGGTTTCACCAGTTTGCCGCTCAGATGCGGGAGTTTATCTCCGCCATTTCGGAGCGGCGTGAACCAATTGTGCGCTATGCCGAGATGCTGACCCAGCTGAGTGTGATCGAGGCCGCCAAGAAATCAGCTGCCATCCATCAGCCGGTGGTTCTATCATGAATTTGAGGAGGTGTCCATGAAGACTCGTTCCGCAGCGCTGGAGGGTATTAGGAAGGTAGGCTTGATCGAAAGGGATATTGAGCCAGCCCCAGACCAGATTCTGGTCAAGGCGCACTCAGCGTCAATCTGTCTGGCTGATATTCAGATGTACCGCCAGGGATATTATTTTTATGCCAAGCGCCACGAAAAACCAAACTTCCCCATGTTCATCGGGCACGAGAGCGGCGGCACGGTGGTCAGCGTCGGCTCTAGGGTTCATGAATACAAGGAGGGTGATAAGGTCATCCTCATGCATAGCCCCCGGACATCCGGGACAGTCACCCCCGGGGGAATGTCTGACTACTGGGTAGCCCACCCGCTTGATGTGGTTCCCGTCCCTGAGGGGATGGACATGGACCTGGCCTCATTGGCCGAGACAGTCTGTCCCTTCATCTTCGTCGTTTTTCGCTCTGGAATCAAGCTCGGCGATACCGTGGCCGTAACCGGCGCCAATTTCATTGGCCAGATCATCGCCCAAGGGTTAAAGAAGAGTGGCGCTCTATCCGTCACCGTCATTGACAACCGTGATTTTCGCTTGGAGATGGCAAAGAAGCTCGGCGCCGATAATGTCATCAACTCAGCCAAGGTCAATGCATATGAAGCGGCCATGGAGCTAACCAAGGGCAGAGGCTTTGACCTCGTCGCCCAGACCGCAGCCTATATTGACCCCACTGTTGAGGAGTACATGAACCTGGCCACGGAGATCGTGCGGCCTATGGGGATTCTGGTCTTTCAGGGTGATTTCCTCCATCCGATAACGATACACAATTTCCAGCGTTGGCATCACGAGTCTCTAGACATCCGCAGCGTCGCCTTTCGGCATTATACGCCACAGGAAATTCAGGTCTGGGCTCCAGATTGCCTCAAGGTAATGCAGCACGAGCTGATACAGATAAGGCCGCTCATCACCGCCACCTTCCCGCTGGAGAAGGTGGCTGATGCCTTCCGGCTAGCCGATGAGGACCCAGATCAGCTCAAGGTGGTGCTCAAACCCTAAGAGCTTTTATCTACCTGGCCCGGGAAAGGCATTGGACAGAGCTAGGCCTATCGGCTTCGGCGGTGGGGACAAACGGGGTGTCAGGATGCTGAATTTACCGGTGTGCCGGGTTTGTGTTAGGCGAGCTTGACCTCTTTCCCGGACTGCCAGAGCCCGTGGATATTGCACAGGGCAGCCGCGTAGATGACGCCCGGCTTATTGACCTTTAACCAGGCGGTCACCTCATGGCTAGTGTAGACTGGGCCCTGGTTTGGTCCCTGAGTGGACTCTCCGTGTGCTGAGAAGTCGAAGTGCCCCACCTGGTAGGTGAACTTCTCCCCCTCTGGCTGGAAGTAAAGGGAAATCCACCTGATATGATGCTCGGTGGTATTGGGATGGGCTATCTCCTTGCCTATGGTAACCTTCACCGGGAACGGTTCCCCGGATTTCACTTGGTCAGGGCATTCTATAACTGGGACGTGTTTCTCTGTCTTCCAATCAGCGGTCTGATAAAGCTCGCCGAACTCTTTCATTTCCTGCCTCCTTCCTTCAAGCTGGGTTCTTTACCCAACGGGACATCCTGAATAGCCATATTATCGGCAAAGCGAGCGGTCTCTGTCAAACGAGCGTGTGTTCCAGTCTTTTATCAGCCCCGCAGATATAGCGGGAGCCAGAATTTTCCAATGGGCTGTGCTTATGGTGCCGGTTGAGCTAGAATGTAGGGAGCGAACTAGAGTAAGAGAGGTGAGGAAAATGGACTCGCACTTAAATATTATGGTGGCCGGGGAGGCGGGCCAGGGGGTGCAGTCGGTGGGCTTCATCCTGGCCAAGGCGTTCGCCCGTGGTGGCTACCATGTTTTTGCTGACCAGGACTACGAATCCAGAGTAAGAGGCGGGCACAACTTCTTCCGCGTCAGGGTTAAGGAGGCAAGGGTGCGGGCCATTAGCGAGCCTCTGGACATATTGCTTGCCCTAAATGAGGAGAGCCTGGCGCTGCGCCGGGGTGAGCTGGCTACGGGAGGGGTGGCCATATTTGATGGAGAAAAGGTGGGGGATATTAGCGATAGCGGCCGGCTCTTCAGCGTGCCGCTGGAGAGGCTCGCCGAGGAGCGGGCGGCTAGTAAGCTCATGGCAAACACGGTGGCGCTGGGGAGCGCCCTGGGTCTGGTGGGATATGACTTCGGGATAGCGGAGGGGCTTTTGTGTGAGCATTTTGGCACCGGCGAAACCGGTGAGGCTAATGTCAGGGTGGCTCGGGCCGGATATGATTATGTCCGTGAGCATTTTGAAGGGGATTTTGACGTTCACCTGGGTGCCACCAATCCGAGCCGGCGAATGCTGCTTACGGGCAATGAGGCCATAGCGCTGGGGGCGATAGCCGCTGGCTGCAAATTCGTGGCAGCATATCCCATGACCCCGGCCACTTCCATCATGGAGTACCTGGCAGCCAAGGCGGAGGAATTCGGGCTGGTGGTCATGCAGCCAGAGGACGAGATAGCCGCCATAAACATGGTGATCGGGGCCAGCTACGCCGGCGTGAGAGCGATGACTGCCACCTCAGGGGGCGGTTTCTGCCTTATGGTGGAGGGCTTGGGTCTGGCTGGCATGACCGAGACCCCCATCGTGGTGGTTGAGGCACAGCGTCCTGGTCCGGCCATAGGCCTGCCCACCCGGACAGAGCAGGGTGACCTTGAATTTATCCTCCATGCTGCGCACGGGGAGTTCCCCCGGGCGGTTCTCGCCCCGGGCACAATTGAAGATTGCTTCTGGCTCACTTTCCAGGCCTTCAACCTGGCAGAGAGGTATCAGTTGCCCGTTATCTTGCTGACTGACCACCATCTGGCCAGCTCCTACGCCACGGTTGATGAGTTTGACCTCTCCGGGCTGGCCATAGACAGGGGGCTTCTCTTTGAGCCAAATGAAGCCGCTGGCCTGGAGTATAAAAGGCACAGGATAACCGATTCCGGCATATCACCGAGGGCCTTTCTCGGGGAAGAAGGCGTGCTGGTGGTGACTGATTCTGATGAGCACGGTGAGGATGGGCATCTCATCGAAGATGCCGAGACCCGAACTCGGATGATGCAGAAGCGAATGCGCAAACTGCTTGGTTTGCAAAAGGAGATGGCGCCTCCAGAGCGAGATGGCCCCGAGGGAGCGGACACTTTGCTTATTGGCTGGGGAAGCACTCAAGGCGCCATTCTTGAGGCGGCGGACATCCTGCGCGGGGAAGGCACCAGTGTCAGCTCCCTGCATCTCTCAGAGCTCTGGCCTTTTCCTGCTGAAGCCGTATCTCGGGCGCTGGGCAGGGCGCGGCGAAGCTACGTCATTGAGAATAATGCCACGGGACAGCTCGCCAACCTGATCCAGAGGGAGACGGGGCGAAACATCACCGGGCGAATTCTGAAGTATGATGGGCGCCCCTTCACCCCCGCCCGGATCGCTCAAGAGGTAAGAAAGGAGGGTGGCTAGCATGGTGAAATTGGCTGATTATGCCGGCCTGGACAGCGCTTGGTGCCCGGGCTGTGGCAACTTTGGCATATTGGCGGCGCTAAAACAGGCGCTGGTTGAGCTTGATATTGAGCCGCACCGGGTGCTCATCACCTCCGGCATCGGGCAGGCGGGAAAGCTGCCCCATTACCTCAGGTGCAACCTGTTTAACTCCCTTCACGGCAGGCCAGTTCCTCCAGCCATTGGCGCCAAAATAGCCAATCCTGACCTTGTAGTTATCGCGGTCAGCGGCGATGGCGATGCCTATGGGGAAGGGGGAAACCACTTTGTCCACGCGGCGCGGCGCAATCACGATATCACCTATCTCGTGCACGATAACCAGGTCTATGGTCTCACCAAAGGGCAGGCATCCCCCACCAGCGATGAGGACTTCATCACCAAGACCACGCCTCATGGGGCACCGCTGCCGGTGAATCCCATCGCTCTGGCGATAGCCGCCGGGGCCAGCTTCGTGGCCAGGGGCTTTGCCGGGGATGTGGAGCATCTCGTCGGTCTCTTGCGAGCTGGCATCACTCACCGGGGCTTTGCCCTCATTGATGTGCTCCAACCCTGTGTCTCCTTCAACCATAAGAACACCTACCGCTGGTATCGGGAGAGGGTGTATAAGCTGGAGGATGAGCCAGACTATGACCCGGCTGACAGAATGGCAGCCTTTGCCAAGGCCCAGGAGTGGGGCGAGCGAATACCGACCGGGCTGATATATCGGAAAGTGCGGGCCACCTTTGAAGAGCAATTGCCTGCGCTGCGCCGGGGGTCGCTGGTCGAGCAAAAGCTTGAGCCGGCGCCAGTCGCAAGGCTGCTCGGCGAGTTCACCTAGGTGGTAGCGGAAGGTGCCGGCCCGGTGAGGAAAAATTTTCTCCTGAAGTAGAGTGCCACATTCACCAAGCTGATGAGCGCTGGCACCTCCACCAGCGGCCCGATAACCGCGGCGAACGCCTGTCCAGAGCCGATGCCGAACACGGCCACCGCCACGGCGATGGCCAGCTCAAAATTGTTACTGGCGGCAGTGAAGGCGATGGTAGTGGTCACCGGGTAGCTGGCACCGATTTTCTTCCCCATGTAGAAGGAGACGAGGAACATGACTACGAAGTATGCCAGCAGCGGCACCGCGATACGGACCACGTCCAGCGGTATCTGCACGATAAGCTCGCCCTTGAGGGAGAACATGACCACAATGGTGAAGAGAAGTGCCGCCAGCGTGACCGGGCTTATCTTGGGGATGAACTTACCCTCATACCAATCCCGCCCCTTTCTCTTTATCAGGGCAAAGCGGGTGATCATGCCGCCGAAGAAGGGTATGCCGAGATAAATGAACACGCTCTTGGCTATCTCGGCCATGGTTACCTCAACGGTGGAGCCTTTCAGGCCAAACCAGCCGGGGAGTATGGTGATGAAAATATAGGCATAAACGGTGTAGAAGACGATCTGGAATACGGAGTTGAAGGCCACCAGACCTGCGGCGTACTCATGGTCACCGTGGGCAAGCTCGTTCCAGACGATGACCATGGCAATGCAGCGCGCCAGCCCAATCATGATCAGGCCCACCATGTATTCGGGTTGGGGCCAGAGAAAACCCAGGAAAAGAATCGCCAGGAAGAACATCAGCATCGGGCCGATGAGCCAGTTCTGCACTAGTGATAGCCCCAGCACCCTCCAGTTGCGGAACACATCCCCCAGTTCCTCATATTTCACCTTGGCCAAAGGTGGGTACATCATCAAAATCAGCCCGATGGCGATGGGGATAGAGGTGGTGTCCATCTTGAAGTAGCCGATGAAATCGGCCACCTGCGGGACGAAGTAGCCCAGTCCCACCCCAAAGCCCATGGCTAGAAATATCCACAGGGTGAGGAAGCGGTCAAGTACAGATAGCTGGCGGGCGATACTTGGCTCGGTATCATGCATGGCTTGCCTCCCTACCGCTCAAGGCGGGGTGTGGAAAGCTCGCTGTGTTCACTAAATCTGGCATGTCATCCTTCATCCCTTCCTTGGTGTCTAGGGCGTGAACTGACCACAAGCCATCTTTCCTCAGACCTGAGAAGACCGGCGTCATGCGGAGAGCGCTCAAAGCTGTGGGAAGGCCCTAGTCTGGGATATGATAAGCCCCACGGCGGTGAGCTGTCAACGGCTTATTGAGGAGTGCCGAGTGGTATCAGCGAGGTAGGTTGCTGCGGCGTTGGCCTTTACCCTATACTGTTATACCAGAGGAGGGTGGAGATGAGCTTGAGAAAGATTCTAGTGGTTGAGGATGATGCCACCCTGCTTGACGTCTTGAAGTATAATCTGGAGAAAGAGGGGTATCTGGTCATCACCGCCGCCGATGGCGCACAGGCGCTGGAATCAGCCCGCGCCGAGCGGCCGGACCTTATCATTCTGGATATCATGCTGCCTGGGCTGAGTGGGTTTGAGGTTTGCCGGATTCTGCGCAAGGAGATGATCGTCCCCATCTTGATGCTCACGGCCAAGACGGAAGAGGTTGACAAAATAGTCGGGCTGGAAATCGGGGCGGATGACTACATGACCAAGCCCTTCAGCATGCGGGAGCTGCTGGCCCGAATAAGGGCCATGCTCCGCAGGGCCGAAATCGGGCGACTTGAGCCAGCTGGCGACCAGCAGCGGCTGAAGGCGGGCGACCTGGAGATTGATATAGCCCGGCATCAGGTCTTTCTCGGAGGGACAAAAACGGAGCTCTCTCCCAAGGAGTTTGACCTGCTTGCTTTCCTTGCCAGGCACCGTGGGTTTGTCTTCAGCCGGGAGCAGCTTTTGGAGAAGGTGTGGGGCTATGATTACACTGGCGATGCCCGGACCGTGGATGTCCATGTGCGCTGGCTTCGGCAGAAAATCGAGAGTGACCCGGCCCATCCCAAACGTCTGGTTACCGTGAGAGGGGCCGGTTATAAGCTGGAAGGCTAGAACGCGGCTATATCCAGCTTGAATCTTGGTTTAAGACTTGGCAGTGGGAAGGCTGAAGGCAACGGTGGTGCCCTTTCCCTCCTCACTCTCCGCCCAGATACGGCCGCCGTGAGCCTGCACTATGTGCTTGGCGATGGCCAGCCCCAGCCCGGTGCCCCCGCCCGAGCGCGCTTGGTCAACTTTGTAGAAGCGTTCAAAGATGCGGGGCAGGTCATCAGCGGGGATACCGATCCCAGTATCGCTGACTGATATCAGCACGTGGTCATCCTCCACCAGTGACGAGATGGTTATCTTGCCCTTCGGGGGCGTGAACTTGATGGCATTGTGAATCACGTTGACCAAGACCTGCTCCACCCTGTCCTCATCGCCCATGACCGGAGGCAAATTCGCCGGCATATCCAGAATCAGCTCAAGCTGCGCCCTTTCCGCCTGCGGCCTGAGCCTCTCCACCACTCGTCTGGCTACTTCAGTCACGTCTAGTGGTTTCAGCTTGAGGGGGGAATCACCGCTCTCAATGCGGGATAGTTCGCTCAGCTCGCTTGCCATCTGGGCCAGTTTATCCGTCTCAACGTGCATTCGGTGCAGGAAGTCCTGGGCCACGTCCTTGTCGGCGATGGCGCCATCCTGCAGCGTCTCGACCAGGGCCTTGAGCGAGGCGATGGGCGTGCGTAGTTCGTGCGATATGTTCCCGATGAAGTCCCGGCGCATCTTCTCCAGACGCCGGACGTTGGTGAGGTCCTGCACCAGCACCAGGGCGCCATGGCTTAACGGGGTGGCGGCAAGCTCAAGGTACCGCCGGCTTCCCGCCACTTGGACTGCTCCCACCTGCTTCTCGTTTGTTTCCAGACACCTCCGCACTATGCTGTCCATTTCATGGTCGCGAGCTAGACTGATGAAGGGGCGGCCAAGGGCGGACTCGCCGCTAACCCCAAACAGCCTCTCCGCAGTTTGGTTGAGCATGGTCACCTCGCTGTCCTTGTTGACCAGGAGCACGCCAGCACCGATGGTGGACAGGATGGCGGCGAGCTTTTCTCTCTCCTCAGCAAGGTCGCCCGTTATCGATTTAAGCTTGGCTTCCCATAGTTTTAAGGCCTCAGCCAGCTCCTCAACCTTGCCCCCCGGCGCCATCCGGGCGCTTGAGTCAGCCGGGGTATCTACCGCCCTTCTGGCCATCTCAGTAAGCGCCCTTAAACCCTCTCTGGTGGCGCTTGCTCGTCTCAGCAGTAGCAGCGTGATGGATATGGAGGCGAGGGTGAGCAGGATGAGCAGAGCCAGAACTATACCTTCCATGCCCAAAGCCGTCCTTCAAAATAGCTGAAACCAAGGGCTTTCATGGTCAGCAATGATGACCTAGTTTCAACTTCATTTGAGACTAGTACTTGGAGGCTCCTATCTCCTCCATCTTCCCGGTGACGAAGTAGACCACCCTCTCGCAGATGTTGGTCACCCTGTCAGCGCTGCGCTCTAGATTATGGGCAACCCAGATGAGGCGGGTGGCTCGGGTGATGGTCTTGGGGTCTTCCACCATGAAGCTGATAAGCTCCCGGAAGACCTGGTCGTAGAGGGCGTCCACCTCGTTATCCTCGCTGACCACTTTTCTCGCCGTCTCGGTATCGCAGGTGACAAAGGCTTCAAGGCTGCGATGCAGCATACTCGCTGTCTTTTCCGCCATCCGAGGGACGTCGATGAGGGGTTTCAGGGGTGGCTCGTCTCCTATCATGATGACGATCTTGGCAATCCCCTCAGCGTAGTCGCCGATTCGCTCTAGTTCAGTTATGATATTGAGGATGCAGATAATGCTGCGCAGGTCACTGGCCATGGGTTGTTGGGTGGCGATAAGCTGGATGCATTTCTCCTCTATATCGAACCGTTTCTCGTTGATCTTCTGGTCTTCGGCGATTATCCGATGGGCCATTTCCAGGTCTCTGTTTTTCAGCGCCTCAATGGAACGCATGATGGCCTTCTCCACCATGCTGCCCATCGCCAGGATATCATTCTGTATCTCCCGCAATCTCTTATGAAAGGCCGTTCTCATTTCCATGCTCACCACCTCCACTTATTTTTTTACCCGAACCGCCCGGTGATGTAATCTTCAGTGCGTTTATCTTTGGGATTGGCGAAGAGCTCAGATGTTGGGCCGTACTCCACGACTATCCCGGCTCTGTCCTCCTCCATGGTCATGAAAGCGGTGGTGTCTGATACGCGCGCCGCCTGCTGCATATTGTGGGTGACGATGATAATAGTGTAGTCCTCCGCCAGGCTTCTCATCAAGTCCTCAATCTTGAGGGTGGCCACCGGGTCGAGGGCGCTGCAGGGCTCATCCATCAGGATGACGGCGGGCTCTATGGCGATGGCACGGGCGATGCACAGCCGCTGCTGTTGCCCTCCGGAGAGGGCCAGGGCGCTCTTGTGCAAGAGGTCCTTCACCTCGTCCCACAGGGCGGCACGCCGCAGTGAAGACTCCACGGCCTCGGCCAGGTTGCCTTGGTAGCCGTTGATGCGTAGCCCAAAGGCGACATTATCAAAAATGGACTTGGGAAAGGGGTTGGGCTTCTGGAAGACCATCCCCACCCGCGAGCGTATCTCCGTTGGGTCCACGCCCGGGGCGTAGATATCCTGACCATCAAAGAGCACTTGCCCAGCTACCCGTGCCCCTGGGATGAGGTCGTTCATGCGGTTGAAGCAGCGCAGGAAGGTGCTTTTGCCACATCCTGAGGGGCCGATGACCGCGGTAACCTGATGGCGTGGGATGGTCAGGCTGATATTTCTTAAGGCTTGAAAATTGCCGTACCACATGTTAAGCCCTTTTACCTCAATAATGCTGGAGCCAGGCATCTTATCCCTCCGACCTTATCTGATAGCGATTTCTCAAATAAATGGCTATGGCGTTCATGGAGAGAAGAATCACCAGCAGCACGATGATGCCCGCGGCTGCCAGCCCCCGGAACTCATCTTGGGGCCGCGTCACCCAATTGAAGATCTGAATGGGCAGCACGGTGAACCTGTCCAGCGGGCTGGTGGGGACGAAGGTAAGATAAACGAGGGCGCTGATGGCGAGGACCGGAGCCGCCTCGCCGATAGCCCGGGACATGGCCAGGATGGTGCCGGTGAGAACCCCAGGGATGGCTGCAGGAAGCACCACGCCTTTGGTCACCTGCCATTTATCGGCCCCGAGGGCATAGGCGGCTTCCCGGTAGGTCCAGGGCACGGCGCGAATCGCCTCCCGGGAGGCCATGATGACAATGGGCAGCACCAATAGACCGAGGGTCAGGGCTCCGGCCAAGAGGCTCCGCCCCAGGGCCATCCAGCCAACGAAGATGGTGAGGCCGAGGAGCCCATATACAATGGAAGGAACCCCCGCCAGATTGGAGATGTTCACCTCTATTAGTCGGGTCAGCCAGTTCTTGGGGGCGTACTCCTCCAGGTAGATGGCGGCGCCAACCCCCACGGGCACGGTGAAGGCGGCGGTCAGCACCATGAGCCAGACGGTTCCCACCAGCGCCGATAACAGCCCCGCCTGCTCTGGGTGCCGGGATGGGTAGCTGGTCAGGAAATGCCAGTTAAGCCAGGGTAGGCCTTGCACCAGCACCTGAACCAGCAGGGTGAGCAGGCCAGCGATGCCCACGAACACGGCGAGCAGAAACAGAATATGAAAGACGTCCCCCACCCCTTTCCTCAAGCGGAGCCGCCGGTGAAACAGTGTGGTAGCTTGTTGCATCAGTATCTCTCCTGCCAGCGGCGGACCACCCAGTGACCCAGCAGGTTCATCACCAGGGTCATCAGGAAGAGCAGAAGTCCCACCGCAAAGATGGTGTTATACTCAAGCGAGCCGTGTGGCGTCTCTCCCAGGCTCAGTTGCACGATGAATGCGGTCATCGTCTGGATGCTCTCAAGAGGGTTAAAGGTCATCTTGGGGGTGGCGCCAGCGGCGATGGTTACCAGCATCGTCTCGCCGATAGCCCGGGAAAGCGCCAGGATGAAGGCGGCGATGATTCCGGAGAGGGCTGCCGGCACCGTCACGCGCAGGGCTACCTCCAGGCGCGTGGCCCCCAGCGCGTAAGCTCCTTCTCGCAGGGAGCGGGGCACCGCCAGCATGGCGTCCTCGCTGATGGAAGATACCATGGGGATTATCATCAGCCCCATGACCAGCCCGGCGCTCAGGGCGTTGAAGATGAGCATATCGGGGAACACCTTCTGCAGCAGCGGGCTGATGAGGGTGAGGGCGAAGTAGCCGTAGACAACGGTGGGGATGCCAGCCAGAATCTCCAGGCTGGGCTTGATGATACGGCGCACCCGGTCCGGGGCGTATTCCGAGAGAAAAATGGCAGTGGCTATGCCCACCGGCATGGCCACGGCAGCGGCGATCACCGTCACCAGCAGGGTGCCTGCCACCAAGGGCAGCACGCCGAAGGACTGGGGAACAAGGATGGGAGCCCAGCGGGTGCCGGTGAGGAACTCCCATATCGAGACCTCTCGGAAGAAGCCCAGGGCTTGCGAGAGCAGGCTGACCACGATGCCTAGCGTGGTGGCGATGGAGAGGAGGGCGCAGCCGAACAATAGCCAGTGGACAAGCTTGCTCTCCAAATGCTGCCACCCGCCCCGCATTGCCCTTGGCCCTGGGGGAAGGGCCGCGTCCCCAGCTTCAGCTAAGTGGCGTTTCATCGCGGCTCTCTTGATTTAATATTATCACGGGAAGTGCTGGCCGGTCACTCCTCTCAAAGCCCGGCGGATAGGCTTCATTGGATGCTCGCTAGGTTCTGCTGGTATATCTCAGCTTTCAGCGGGAGGTAACCCACCTCACGAACCAGCTGGGCCGCGTTCTCCATGTAGAACTCCAGGAAGGCTTTCACCTCGGGCCGCTCCAGGCTTTTCTTGTTGACGTAGATGAACAGCGGCCTGGAGAGTGGGGAATACTCGCCGGACTGGATGGTGGCCTCGGTGGGCAGAACTGGGCCGTTCCCGCTATCAATGGCGACCAGCTTGAGCTTGTCCGCGTTCTCTGCGTAGTAGGCGTAACCGAAGTAACCCAAAGCATTGCGGTCACCGGCAATACCCTGTACCAGCACGTTATCATCTTCGCTTGCCGTGTAGTCTGAGCGGCTGGCGCGAGCCTGGCCCATGATGGCTTCGGTGAAGTAATCGAAGGTGCCGGAGTCAGTGCCGGGTCCGTAGAGATTGAGCCGCCGGCTCGGCCATTCTGGGCGGACGTCATCCCAAGAATCAACCGTTGAGCTCGGCTCCCAGATTCGCTTCAGCTCCTCAACGGTGAGGTAGTCAACAAAGTCATTCTGCGGGTTCACCACCACAGAAATGCCATCAAGGGCTACCTGGAGTTCAAGGTACTCGATTCCGTTGGCTTCCGCCTGCTGCGCCTCCAAGGGTTTGATGGGGCGGGAGGCATCGGAGATATCCGTTTCGCCGATGGTGAAGCGCTTGAAGCCGCCGCCGGTGCCCGAGACCCCCACGTTTACTTGGACGCCGGGATGAACCCTGTGGAACTCCTCGGCCACTGCTTCCGTGATGGGGTAAACCGTGCTGGAGCCGTCAATCTCGATGACCCCGCTGAGCTCCTGGGTGGCGGGTGACGGGGTGGCCGGTGGCGACTTGGCACAGCCCGATACCAAGCTGCTTAAGAGCAGGCAGGATATGGCTAGCGTGGCTATCTTCATTATTTGCTTCTTATGTTTCTTACTCTCATATCTCTTCATCTCACTTACATTATTGAGGATAAGGTTTAAGGGCGGGTTATGAACCGGTTAAATCCGGCTAAAAATTAGTTTAAGATTTTGTTAAGCAGGGCAGGGGATGGTAGCTTAGCTTGCGGTCTGGCGATGTGGCCCGGTGCTGGGCTTGCCCTTAGTGGTTAGCCTCTTGAGGTGAGTGGGTGAGGCTTCCTTCGATGTTGGCCAGCAGCTGGTCGGCGAGGATAGCTAAGATAGCGGCGGGCACGGCCCCCTCAATGATGAAGGCGAGGTTATCCTGTACCAGCCCGGCGATTATCGGTGAGCCGAGTCCGCCTGCCCCGATAACGGCGCCGATCATCGCCGTGCCGATGTTGATGATGACGGAGATGCGCACTCCCGCCAGGATAACCCGTGCCGCCAGAGGAAGCTCCACCTTGAGCAGGGCTTGCCTTCGGCTCATCCCCATGCCGTAGGCGGCGTCAAGCAGGTCCGGCGGCACTGCCCTGAGTCCGGCGATGGTATTGCGCACCACTGGAAGCAGCCCGTAGAGGAAGAGGGCGACCACCGTGGGCACCAGGCCGAAACCGAGCATGGGCACGGCGAGGGCGAGAACCGCCACCGGGGGAAAGGTCTGGCCAAATGAGGTGAGGTCATTGACGATGGGCAAGAAGTTGCTGCCACTGGGGCGGGTTACCCATATCCCCACCGGCACCCCAATCAAAATGGTGAGACTGCTGGAGATGCCGACCAGCTCCAGATGTTCCAGGGTCAAGATGAGAAGGTCAGCCCGGGGGTGCAGCACCTGGGTTTCCCCGGGGAAGAGAAAGCTCAAGGCCATCTGCCAGAGCTGCATATTGGCGATGAGGGCGATAAAAGCTGCGCTCGCTATCCCCAGAATGAGCCAGCGCCTTATCTTTGGGTTGCGCATGGACTATGCCTCCGCCTCAGCGGTGGCGGCCTCAACATCGCTGAGCGTCACCTCGCCGATGAGGCGCCTGTTTTCGTCCACCACAGGAATGCTCTTGAATCCCTGGCCGAGCATCCTGGAGAGCGCCTCCCTTAAGGTGGCGCTGCTTGAGAGGCTGATTTCCGTCACGTCCTGGGCCACTATTGCCTCCCGAACCGAGGCGGCTGCTGAGAGGGTGGTCTGGTCTACCCAGCCGAGGAGTTGGCCTTGGTGGTCCACTACCCAAGCTGAGCGGTGGCTTTGAAGTGCCGCCATCGCCTCGCTGAGCGTGGCATTTACGCCGATTGAAGGGGAGGGGTGGACAAAGCCTTGGATACTGATGCGGGATAGTCGCTTGAGGGCGCGGTCAGCCCCCACGAAGTCATGGACAAACTTGCTGGCGGGCCTGGAGAGTATCGCCTCTGGGGTATCGTACTGCACCAGCTTCCCCGCCGACATGACGGCGATGCGGTCGGCCAGACGGATGGCCTCATCAAGGTCGTGTGTTACCAGAATCACCGTTTTCTTCAGTTCCTGCTGGATGGAGCTAAATTGAGCCTGGAGCCGCTCTCGGGTAAGCGGGTCAACCGCTCCGAAGGGCTCGTCCATGAGCAGTATCGGTGGGTCGGCGGCCAGCGCTCGGGCCACGCCGATGCGCTGGGCTTCACCACCGGAGAGTTGGCTGGGGTACTTCTGGGCATATTCCTTGGGGTCAAGGCCAACCAATTCCAGGAGCTCCTCTACGCGGCGGGCGATGCGGGACTTTTCCCAGTGCAGGAGCTCGGGCACGGTGGCAATATTGGCGCCTACCGTGAGATGAGGAAATAAGCCGACACTCTGAATGGCGTAACCGATGGACTGGCGCAGCCGCTCTGGCCTGACCTGGCGGATGTCCTTGCCGTTGACCAAGATGCGTCCTGAGGTTGGCTCGATGAGGCGGTTGACCATGCGCAGAGTGCTGGTCTTGCCGCAGCCCGAGGGGCCGATGAGAACGCAGACCTCTCCCTCGTTCACCTCAAGGGAAAGGTCATCGACGGCGAGGGTATCTCCGTAAATTTTGGTCACGTGTTCCAGACGAATCATGGCTCTCCTCCCCCTAATCCCTTCGGGGTGGACAGCCTTACCAAGGTGCGCATCACCGTGTCCACCACCAGGGCAAGGCCGATGATGGGGATGGCCCCGAGAAGGATGAGGTCAGTGGCGGCCTGCCCCAACCCTTGGAAGACAAACCACCCCAAGCCCCCGGCACCGATGAGCGCGGCCACGGTGGTGAGCCCTACTGACTGAACCGATGCCGTTCTCACTCCCTCCAGGACGAGTGGGGCGGCCAGGGGCGCCTCTATCCTGCGGAATACCTGGGCGCGGCTCATTCCCATACCCAGGCCGGCGTCAATTACCGCTGGGTCAAGCTGGCGCAGGCCGACGAAGGTGTTCCTGACGATGGGGAGCAGCGAGTAGATAACGAGGGCGATGAAGGCTGGCGCTGGCCCCACCCCACGGATACCGATTTCCCGCAGGAAGGGGAAGGCGAAGGATAGGGCGGAAAGGGGGGCGATGACCAGTCCAAATAGCGCCAGGCTGGGTATGGTCTGGGTGATGTTGGCCAGGTAAAATATCGGCTTTTCGGCGCGCCTGCTGCGCACTGCCCAGATGCCCAGCGGGACGCCGATCAGGGTGCCTACGGTGACGCTGCCAGCAAAAAGGGAGATATGCCGCACCAGCTCCTGCTGGAAGCGGGCCTCACGCCCGCTGAATTCCTGCACTAGGGAAAGGCTATCCAGCCAGCCGATAGCGAGCATGATGCCGATGGCGGCTAGCCCCGTCCAGGAGACCAGATGCCGCCAGGCCGGCGCCTCCTGCAGCCCCTGGCGGGCGGCGAAGACTAGAATGTAGCTGGCGATGAGGGTAACCCAAATACCAGCACTCGGGGAGACGCGGGCGAAAGTCTCCTCCGCTTCAAGCATCCGGCTGGACTCAAAGCCAGCCAGCGCCAAGGTGATGATGAGGATGACGTTGGCGCTGATCCCCAGACTGATGGCCTGCCACTTGGTCTTCTTGGTCAGGCTCAAGGTTAGGGCGATGAGCCACAGCCCCAGCATGACCATGGTGCCATCCCAGCCCACCACCTGCCATAGACTTAAGCTAGTGCCGGCGGCCAGCCGGCTGGACTTCAGCGTCAGCCAGCCAAGGGGGAGTGAAGCCAGACCGATGATAGACCCGGTAACGGCCACACTATCGCGGGTGACCAGTTGCCGAATCATCTCCTCTTTTCATCCTCGGGCGGAATTACTTAAGAAAGCCATTGGCGGTGAGGTATTCCCGGGCCACATCGGCGGCAGCCTGTCCCTCAAAGGCGATCTTGGCGTTGAGAGTTTGCAGCGTCTCCAGGTCCAGGGAGGCGAAGACCGGATTGAGGATATCGGCGATCTCCGGGTTCTTCTCCAGTACTTCGCCGCGGACAATGGGCGCTGGCTCATAGACCGGCTGAACACCCCTTGGGTCGCTCAAGACCACCAGGCCCAGGGCAGCCAGCCCCCCATCGGTTCCATAGGCCATGGCGGCGTTCACCCCATCGGTGCCTTCAGCCGCCGCCTTCTCCGTCTGGGCGGTATTGCCGCCGGAGAGCGTTATCAGCTGGTCTTGGCTCAAGGTGAAGCCATATGCCTCCTGGAAGGCGGGGAGGGCCACTGGGCTGGTGACGAACTCCTCAGAGCCAATCAGCTTGACATAACCACCGCGGTTGACGTAGGCGGCGAAGTCATCCAGGCTGCGTATCCCTTCTTTTTCCGAGAGCTCCTTGGGGATGGCTATCGCCCAGGTATTGTTGGCTGGTGCTGGCTGGAGCCAGACGATGTTATTGGCCTCCATATCCAGCTGTCTTACCCGCTCCCAGCCTTTTTGGGCGTCGTTCCAGACGTCTGACTCGGTCTCATCAAAGAAAAAGGCACCGTTGCCGGTGTATTCGGGGTAGATGTCAATCTCGCCGCTTAGGACGGCCTTGCGCACCACCTGGGTTGGCCCGGTGCCTGACTTATCAATGACGTTGAAGCCGTTGGCCTCGAGCATCAGTATTATCATCTGCGAGAGCAGGGCGCCCTCGGTATCTATCTTGGACCCGACGGTGATACCAGGTTTAGCGCAGCCGGCTACTATCAGCGCCAGCATCAGCACCAGAATCGCCACCATAGTTAGAGCTTTCTTCACTTTAGCCTCCTTTGCTATCAGAAGAGAAATGATTTACATTTAACCAAGCTAGCTTCTTCTTGTCAACCCTGGGACAGGGGTTTTAGCCTGGCCAGAAAACGACCAGGGCTAGACTAGCGTGTATTATCACTGAAGCCCAGAACGCCCTCCAGATATAGCAGTGGTATTGATAGAAACTTTGGTATGAGTGGTAGCGCATCAATCTGGCGCCTATCTTTGAGCCGGCCAGGCACCGGCATGAGAAGAAGATGAGCAGGCCGCTTGCCAGGTTGATTGCCCCCAGGGCGAAGATTACGCTTGGCGCTACCGAGTAGAAAGTATCCATAGCCGCCTCCGTTCAGCAAAGTCTTGGCGGGGAGCAAGTCCCCCTTCGCCATGGCTGGAATGCTAAGCTCTCCTTGGCCAGCCGGGGTAGTTAGCCGATATCCCATCACTCCACGGTGATGGTTCCGGTCATCTTGGGATGGATGGTGCAGTAGTACTGGTAGGTGCCACGCTGGGTGAAGGTGTAGCTGAAGGTGTCTCCCTGGGATAGCCGGCCGCTATCAAACTGGCCATCCCGTGCCGTGACTGTGTGGGTGGCTGAATCTTTGTTGACCCAGGTGATGGTGGCGCCGGCGGCAATGGTGATGGTGGCTGGCTTGAAAGCGAACCCCGATATTTCTACTTGGGTTGCGGGGGATGCTGGTGCCGGGGCTGGGCTTGGGGTGGAGCCATAACAGGCTATGCCGAATATAAGGGGCACGGTAAGAAGCAGTAGGCCAAGGGACAAGACCTTGATTATCTTTGCCTGAATATACCCGCCCATTTTGCTACCTCCTCCCTCTTTTAAGTCTGCTGGCCCTGGGCCGAAGGTTACGCCCTTATTCCCCGATTATAAAGGTGCTGGAGTCCCCTTTCTATGACCTGGCTCACATTCGGTGTCCTCTTCAGTCTCTCATTTGCTGCGGGTGCTGGGCTAGCCTATCCAATTTCTCTTTCAGGCGCTGAACCGATAAACGGGCACTGGATATAAGGGGCACCTTGCGGCTGGTAGCGGGGACTTGTTGTATGACTCTCTCTATGGAGGGCTGGGGGATTATGACCACCTCTACCGCATCCATCAGCCGGTTTAAGTGCTCCAGAACGATGCGGTCGTGGCCGGCCCAGTCATCGCGGCGCAGAGCGTCAAAGGCCCCCGGGCAAAGTAGCGTCTTTACCTCGGCTTTTCTACCTCTGCGGAGCGCTTCTTCTTGAATTATCTGCTGGGCGGAGGCTAGCGTGCCGGGATGGGTGCCCAGGATGCCGATGCGTCCGGCCATGCCCAGTGCCTCATCAACCATGATTTCCAGCACGGCAAGGACCGGAATGTTGAGCGCCACTTTGACCTCATCAACCAGACGGCCGAAGGCGGTACAGGTGAGCATCACCACCTCTGCCCCAGACTCTTGGGCAAAGGAGGCCAATAGTTGAAGCCGTCGAATGACACGCCCGCGGAACTGCTCGCCCGATAGCGCTGGCAACCCCTCGTCAACGAGGTGGACCACCTCAACATCGGGCATGATTTCAGCGACCAGTTCGTTGAATAAGCGAACATTGAAGCAGCCAGCATGCACCATGCCCGCTTTTCGTCCCATTTGGCTACCTCCGCAAACTCCTTTGGGGGAGGTCTCTCCTTCGCTCGGATGGCTAGGGTATGATGAGCGTTTTGAGCGAGCTTTGCTCCTCCGGGTTCTCCGTTTCCTTCTTGAAGACCTCGGCGATTTGGTCGAGCTTGTAGGACACCGAGTTCTCAAAGATGATATCCAGGTTGAAGACCCCCCTCTCCACGGCGCGGTACGCCTCGCGCATATTTTCCACCGAGCGCAGCTTGGTGTAGTGCACCGCGTTCAAGTTTCTTACCTCCAGCCCGTCCTCATGGAAGCGGTTGAAGCAGAACTCCTTCACCGGGATGTAATTATCCCCGTAGAGCGCCAGGATGCCATTGTGCCTTACCTGTCCCAGCGCCTGAACGATGCCTATTCCGGTGCCGCCCACTGCCTCCACCGCCACATCAACGCCTTCGCCATGGGTCAGCTCCAGCACCGCTTCCACCGGGTCAACTTCCTTCGGGTTGATGGTATAATCAGCCCCTAGTTTCCTAGCTATTTCCAGCTTCTTTGGTGACGGGTCTATGGCCATGACCTTTGATGCCCCGGCCTTGACCGCCCCCTGGAGCATGATATTGCCGGCAAAGCCGACGCCGTTTATCGCCACCGTATCCCCCAATTTCACCCCCATGTAGAGCGCCGCCCAGGCGGCGCACCCCAGCGCTTCATAGAGGCACCCCACCTCAAAGGACACCCCATTGGGGATGGGCTGAACGTGGGAGGGGTCAGTGACCCAGTAATCGGTATAGGTTGGATAGACTAGGCTCCCCACTCTATCCCCAACCTTTACCTTGCCACCGCCCAGATATTCCTCAACCGCTGAGCCGACTTCGACAATGGTGCCGCCGCCCTCATGACCCCAGGGGCCCATGGGGAAGGCGTGCTTTGGCTTGCCCTCAGGGTGGGCAGCGAGCTCATGCTCTGGTCTGGTTCTCGCCTCATCCTGTGGGCGCACCGTGATGCCGCGGTAGAAGTACCTCTCCGAGCCGCAGATTGATGCCTGGTGCGTCTTGACCAGCACCTGATTCGGCTTCAGTTCAGGGAGAGGTATCTTTTTGATGGATATCTTGCCCACGTCCTCCAGAAATACGGCTCTTGTCTCCAGCAATCGCTTACCTCCTTCTAGAATTTTCATGGTTTTAGAAAGCAAACCCGAGGGTAGATGATACCATCTTTATCCCGCTTGATGCCAACGCCCTATCGTCCCTCTTGAAATGGGGAAATTTCTTGTTTTTGCCGTGTGGGCGCTGGGTCAAGTCCCGGTGAGGGCGGTGCGCAGGCTCTCCTCTGCTTCCGGCGTGGTCAGTGCGATGACCTGGTCCCCTTCACGCAGGATGCTGCTGGGGGTGGGGATGCGGGGCCGGCGGTTCTTGGGGATGATCAGCGCCAGCCGGCTGCCCGCAGGCAGCGGGATCTCCTTGAGCGGCTTGCCGATACTGGACGAGGTGGGCGGGATTCGGACCTCGACAAGCTCCAGGCCCCTCTCGGTGAGGGTGAGTAGATGCGTTAGCGGGTGGGTGGGCACCTCTTTTTCAATGGCTTCCAGGATGATGTTGGTGGCGCTTACCGGAACATCAACCCCCAGTTTTTTGAAGATGGCTTCATTCTGCGGGTTTCGGATGCGGGCGATGGTGCGCGGGACGTTGAACTTATACTTGGCCACCTGGCAGGCGACTAGGTTATCCTCATCATCCCCGGTCACCGCCACCAACATATCGGCGCGGCCAGCGCCGACATCAGCCAGGGTGGCCGCCTCACAGCCGTCACCACGGATGCAGACACTGCCCATCTCCTCATTGATGATATCGCAGAAGGAGGCATTTTTCTCGATGATGAGCACTTCATGCCCCTCCTCGAGCAATGCCCGGGCCAGATAGTAACCGACTCTGCCACCACCGACGATGATGATATACATTTTCCCTCTAGCCCTCGATTTTTTCCTTTACCAGATGCGCGAATATAGTCGTTGGGCTGAAAGCCTCGATGCCCAGAGTATCATATAGCTCCTGGCGCAGCGGGTCATAGATGCGGCAGATCACCCTGGGCACATTGAAGATATGCTTGGCAATCTGCGCCGCCATAACATTGCGGTTGTCCCCCTGAGTTAAGGCGACGAAGACATCCGCCTCCTCAATGCCCGCCCTTCTCAGCACGGCCTCATCAATGCCATTGCCCAGAAGCGCGGTGCCCTTGAAATCAGAGGGCAGCCGGCGGAAGCTGTAAGCGTCAACGTCCAGGATGGTAACCTCGTGTCCATCCGCATCCAGTAGCCCAGCAAGCTGAGCGCCCACTCGTCCACAGCCCATAATAACCACTTTCATCGCTCACCCCAAGCTACAATAATTATATATTAAATATGATACAGTATCACCGGACATGGTGAGTTCTTCAGCACATAAGGCACCACATTGCCCAGACTGAACTGGCCAAAGCGTCTTTTGTACTTCGCCCCCATCACGATCAGGTCAACCCCTCGCTCCACCACCTCATCGATAATGGCTGGGCCGGCTTCACGAGCCTGGAGCACGTCGGTCTCCACCTCATAGTCTTCCTCTTCCGCCACCCGCTCAATGTGGTCCAGTATCTCCTCGGCCTTTTGAATTTCGGGCTCAATTTCGGCATCCAGAGGCAGGGCGCGCTTTACCGTGATGACGTAAACTGACCAGATTTTGCCCTTCTCTTTCTTGGCTAGTCGGCAGGCCAGCTTCATCGCCTCATCATCAGCTTCGGTGCCAACCACGGGGACGAGGATCTTGCGAAACTCCATGGCTCTTTTCCGCCTTTATATTTAGGCTATTATAACCCTCTTCTCTCAACTATACAATACACATCTAATACATTTTTTGATTTATCTCCCTCTCTTTTTTGGGGGTGTAGCTCAGGGGCAGGCCTTCTTTGCGCCGGTAGAAGTAGTAAATCACCAGCCCGCCAATCATCCAGGCCAGGCCCACCCAGCGGCTGTAGGGCTGGCTGATGAGGATGATGACCCATATCAGGGCGAGCACGCTTATGCCCAGGATGGCGGTCAGTGGGAGCTCACGTCCTTTAAACCTTATATTCCAGCCAAGCTTGAAGGGGCGGGGGAGATCCGGCCGCTTCAGCCGCAGGCTGATGATGGAGGCGTGAGCGAACATGAAGGCGAGCAGAGACCCCACGGCGTAGAGCGCCCCCAGGTTCTTGAAGACATCGGCGGCGAAAAAGCCGGGAACCAGGATGAGGATGGCCACGATGCTGAACAGGACTATGGCGATGTAGGGTGTCTTGAACCGGGGGTGTATCCGGCTTAAGGCCGGCGGTATCAGCTTGTGGTTTCCTAAGGAGAAGGCGAGTCTGGAGATGCCGATCAGCCCGGCATTGGTGGCAATGAGCAGGATGGTGCCCGCCAGTATGGCGATGAGAGGCTTTAACACCTCGCGCAATAGTGGCAGGGGAAGGTTGGCGGCGATGCCCGCTACCGGGTCACGTGACCATTCCGAAGCCAGCTCCTGGGGGGACATGGCGGATAGTGAGACCAGGGATATACCGGCAAAGATGGTCAAAACGGCCACGATCATCATCACCAGCGCCCTGGGGACCCTTTTCTCTGGCTGCCTAGTCTCCTCCGCCATCTGGGACATGGTTTCAATCCCGGTATAGGCGATGGCGGCCAGAGCAATGCCGATAATCAGGTTCTCTGGCGCTGGCCAGTTATCAAAAATGCGGTGAATCAGAAGCGTCGGGTCAAAGAGGAGGATAAAGCCGATGACCACCAGCGAGACTTGCGTGGCCAGGTCCAGCACCGCGGCGCTGATATTAACAAAGGAGGTCTCCTTGATGCCGATGACGTTGATCACCATGAGGAAGACAACGATGGCTATTGAGGCTATGGTGCCAACGACTGGTGAGGTCTTGAACGGCTCCCAGAAAAAGCCCAGGTAGGGAGGAATGGTGAAGGCGGAGATGGAGATGGTGACGATGTAGCTCAGCATCAGCGCCCAGCCGGCGGCAAAGCCGGCCAGGTCATCAAAGGCGTGGCGGGCGAAGCTGGCGGAGCCGCCGGCCTCTGGGAACATGGCGGTGCCTTCGGCGTAGGTGAGCGCGGTGAAGATGAAGAGGATGCCAGCGATCCCCAGCGCCACCGGCGTGGCCCCCAGCGCCACTAGGGCGACGATGCCCAGGGCGTAGTAGATAGACGAGCCAACGTTGCCGTAGCCAGCACTGAATACCGCGGGGACTCCGAGTACTCGTCTTAAGCGGAATTGCTTGATCCTTCGGGGGCGAAAGATCCTGTCACCGGGTTTGGGTTGCCACCTAATTTGCATATTGTGATTTATTTACCTTCTATCAAAGCGCAATCAAGTATTTTAGGCCTCTTTTGCCTGGCTGTCAACTACTAAATTTTAATGGCCATCTATATTGACAAATGACACATTATCATCTATAATATGGGACAACTGTCATCACAGGTGATGGGCCTATGATTATCAGGACTAGGATCTTTGACCTGTGTGATGGGAGTTACCGCAATCTGTCTGAACTAGCCCGGGCCATGGGCTTATCGGTGAGCCAGGTTTACCGGGTGCGTGAGGGCAAGCGCGGCATCAATCAGAAATTCATCATCGGGGCAAAGCGGGCCTTCCCCAATTATCGGCTCGATGAGCTCTTTTACCTGGATGAAGAGATAGCTGGTCATAAAATGGGGACAGATGTCACCAACCGCTATCAATATATCGTGCAGCAATACACTGGCTCAAATTTGCCCGCGCAGTGAGGCAGCAGCTTTAAGGCTGGGTCGGCTCAGGCTCAGCTTCAACTTTGCGTAGCTGGTCTAAGCTTTCCAGATGGTCAAGGTAGAGGGTTCCGTTGAGGTGGTCTATCTCATGCTCTAGGGCCTGTGCCAGCAGCCCGTCTGCCTTGATGCGTATCTCCTTCCCATTTTGGTCCCGCCCTTTGACGGTAACTGACTCGGCGCGCTTGATCTGGCCAACATAGCCGGGGACGCTGAGGCAACCCTCATCAACCAGGCGTTCGCCTCTGCGGCGCACAATCTCCGGATTGATGATGACCAGGTCTTCCTCCTCGGGTAGCCCGATGACGATCACCCGCAGAGGAACGCCCACCTGAGGGGCGGCCAATCCTACCCGCCCCGGTTCGGCGTGCATCGTCTCCAGCATGTCTCGTATTAGCTTCCTGATGGAGCCATCAACCGTGCCGACCCGTTTTGCCTTTTGCTTTAAGACTGGGTCAGGAAAGGTGCGAATGGGAAGGACTGCCATACACTATCACCACCTCTAGCCGGTCAAGCTAAGTTTTTTAAAAGTATCAGCTTGGGAATGGTTCAGGCTGTAATTCGTTTTAAAGTTTACTAAAGCAGACTCACCGGGTCAATGTCTATCGCCCAGCCCTGGGGGAAGGGGATAGGGGCGAGGAACTTGCTGAGCTCGGTGCCGCGGAGGATGAGCTGCCAGCGGAATCTGCCGCGCCGCCGGTGGATGAAGGCTGGGGCTGGGCCAATTATGCTCAAGTTAGCCATGCCCTTGGCGTCTCTTTCCGCGGCGAGCTGGCGCTTCATTCTCTCCGCCTCCCGTTGGCAGAGGGCGTCACTGGTATGGCTATAGATAAGCAGCGCCAGCTGGCTGAAGGGGGGAAGGCGCAGCTGGCGCCGGTAGTCAATTTCCTTATTATAGAAGGAGGCGTAATCGTGTTTGGCCGCTGCCTGGATGACATAATGTTCCGGAGAGAAGGTCTGGATGATGACCTCTCCGCCCAGGGGGCCGCGCCCGGCTCTCCCCGCCACCTGGCTTAGGAGCTGGAAGGTCCTCTCTCCGGCGCGGAAGTCGGGCAGGTTAAGGCTGGTGTCTGCGCTGACCACTCCCACTAGGGTGACCTGGGGTAAATCCAGCCCCTTGGCCACCATCTGCGTGCCGATGAGGATATCAGCCTGGCGGGCGCGGAACTTGTTTAAGATTTGTTGATGGGATTTGGGGTGCTTGGTGACATCGCTATCCCAGCGCAGCAGCCTGGCCTGGGGCAAAAGAAAACCTGCTTCCTGCTCCAGCCTCTGGGTGCCGAGGCCCAGGAATTTTATCCAGCGGCTTGAGCACTGTGGGCAAATCTGGGGCACCGGCGCTTGGTAGTTACACTGGTGGCAGACCAGGGCGTTTTCGGTGGGGTGGTGGGTGAGAGTGACCTCGCAGCGCCGGCAGCGCAGCACAAAACCACAGCGCCGACACTGGACAAAGGTGGCGCCGCCCCTGCGGTTGAGGAATAGAATCACCTGCTCCTCGCTGGCCACTGCCTCGGTGATGGCTTGAGCTAAGGAGCGGCTGAAGATGCTCCGGTTACCGGCTTTGAGCTCCTCCCTTAAGTCCACCACCTCCACCTCGGGCAGGGGAGAGTTCTGCGCGGGGACAACCCGCTCCGGAAGCTGGAGCAGTTGATACCATCCATTCTGGGCGCGGTGGAAGGTCTCCACGTCTGGGGTAGCGCTGCCCAGGACAACCACCGCCCCAGTTAGCTCCGCCAGTTTCAGAGCCACATCACGGGCGTGGTAGCGGGGTGATTTATCCTGTTGCTTATAGGTCCATTCGTGCTCCTCATCGATGACGATGAGCCCGAGCTCAGGCTGGGGGGCAAAGAGGGCGCTCCTGGGGCCGATGACCACATCAAATTCCCCCCGCTTAATTCTCCACCACTCATCAAACTGCTCCCCCGGCGAGAGTTGGCTGTGCAATACGGCCACTCTGCCGGGAAAGCGCGCCGCGAACCGCTCTATCGTCTGCGGGGTGAGGGCGATTTCCGGGACCAGGATGATGCCTCGCTTGCCCAGCTTTATCGCCTCGGCTAAGGCTTGCAGGTAAACCTCGGTCTTGCCGCTGCCGGTAACGCCATGGAGCAGGAAGACGCTTGGCTTTGCCTTTGCCCCATGCAGGGCATCCCGGATGGAGCTGAGGGCTGCTTCTTGGGCCGCGGTCAGCTTGAGCGCCGGGGATGGGGTGGCGGCCTTGTGAGGAATCGGCTCACGTTTGACCTCAATCTGCTCAAGCGTGATGAGCCCCTTGCTCACTAGCGTCTTGAGCACTGAGCTATCGGCGTTGGTCTGCTGCCTTGCCTCCGGCCAGGGCGCTGGCTCAGCCATCTGCGCCAGGAAGTCAAGAAGAGCCGCCTGCTTATAAGCTCTTTTCTTGCGCAGCTCGGCAGCCACTTCTCGAGCCTGGCTGGGAGGGAGTTTCAGCCGCAAGTAGGGCACCCTTTTCGGGCCGACCTTGGCTGGCTCCAGCTCGTAGCTTCGCGTAGCCAGGCCCCGCCCCACCAGCTGGGAGACGATGGCCTGGGCTTTCCTCTGGCCCACTTTCTTTTCCAGCTCCTTCAAGCTGGTGCGGCCTTGTTTTTGGAGTAGCTCTAGTATTTGGTGCTGCGCTGGGGTAAGGGAAGCAAGAATGCGAGCATCCGGGTTTGGCACAGGTGAGATAAAGGTGAGCGTCCTCCGCTCGAACCCCGGGGGCAGCATCAAAGCTACGGCGTCGAAGAGCGGTGAGAGGTAGTGCTCGCTTATCCAGCGCGCCAGCATCACCTGCTCTGGGGATAGTAGCGGGCGCGGCTCGATAACGCCGATTATCTCCCGGGTTTCCTCGACGGCCGGGCTGGGGCTCAAGGCTAAAACGATGCCCTGGAGTATTTTTTCGCCAAAGGGGACCCATACCGCCTGCCCCACCTCAAGGTTCAAGCCGGCGGGTATGGCGTAGCTGAAGCTCCGGCGCTGGGCTACTGGCGAATTGACACTGACCTCAGCGTATCTCATCCTAGGCTCCATTTCGCCCAGCGCTACGAGAGAAGGTTGCTATTACGGCCTTGGCCGGAGTGGCGCGCGATTATTCTGCTTTGTTCTTTGGCGCTTCCTCAGGCGGTGCTTCCTCAGACGGTGCAGCTTCTTCCGGAGCTTGTTCCCCTTGGGCCTGCACCGGTTCTGGCTGTGGAGCTTGCTCCTCCTCGGCCTGCGCTTCCTCTGGTGCTTCTTGAGCCTCTACCGGCTCCGCTGCCTCTGGAGCTTGCGCTTCCTGAACTTGCGCCGCCTCCGGCGCTTCCTGAACCAGCTCTTCCTGAGCTTCTACTGGCTCTGGTTCGGGCTCGGGCTCAAGCTCAACTTGGGCCAGTTTCTTTTCCCTGTCAACGCGCCGCTCTTTAATGCGGGCTGCCTTGCCACTGCGCCCTCGCAGGTAGTAAAGCCTGGCCCGGCGGACTTTGCCGTGCCGGATTACCTCTACCTTCTCTATCCGTGGCGAATACAGGGGGAAGGTGCGCTCCACGCCGACGCCATAGGCGATGCGCCTCACGGTGAAGCTGGCGCCAACTCCGCCACGCCGCACTTTGATTACCACCCCTTGAAAGGGCTGAATGCGCTCCTTACCGCCCTCAACGACCCTGATGCTGACCCTTACCGTGTCACCGGGGGCAAGCTCAGGGATTTTGGGATTTGGTTTGGCCAGTGTTAGAGATTCCATAGTCATTCTCCAGACTCCTTATCCAGATTAGGCTCTCTCTTCAGACGCTCAACTAGCTGTCTTTCTTCTAAGCACAGATTGGTCTTCTTGAGCAGGTCCGGGCGGCGCTCCAGAGTGCGCCGGATGACCTGCTCCCGGCGCCACTTGGCGATCTGGGCGTGGTTGCCGGAAAGCAGAACCTCCGGCACTGCCCAGCCCCGATATTCCGCGGGGCGGGTGTACTGTGGGTACTCCAAGAGTCCGCTTACGTGGGAATCATCCCGCGGTGACTCCTCCGAGCCCAGGACCCCAGGTAGTAACCTGACCACGGCATCTATTACCACTAGGGCGGGAAGTTCCCCGCCAGTGAGCACGTAATCACCGATGCTGATCTCATCGGTGACCAGGTACTCCCGCACCCGCTCGTCAACGCCTTCATAGTGACCGCAGAGCAGGATGAGATGGCTCTGTTTGGCCAGCTCCTGCGCCATTTGCTGGGAGAAGAGACGCCCCTGGGGGGTGAGCAGGATAACTGGGGGCTCGCTGACCTTGTCCTTGGCCAGGATGTCTGCCTTTATCGCCTCCACCGCCTCAAAGATAGGCTCGGGCTTGAGCACCATGCCCGGGCCACCACCGTAAGGGTAGTCATCCACGGTTTTGTGCTTGTCATGGGCGTAGTCCCTGATGTTATGTATCTTGATGCTCACTAGCCCCCGGTCAATCGCCCGTTTGAAGATGCCGAAGCTGAAAGGGGCTTCAAACAGCTGGGGGAATAGTGTCAGTACGTCAATGCGCATGGCTCGTCCTCTGCCACCCTCCTTAACTGTGTTCGGTTACCTCCCCCTTGATGATCTCCACGGCGTGGGGAATGGCGGGCAGTATCACCTCAAGGCATTCCCTCACCGCCCTGGGGCTGCCGGGCAGGTTGACGATCAAACACTCTCGCCTCACCCCAGCGGTGGCGCGGCTGAGCATGGCCATCGGTGTTTGAGCAAGAGTTTTGGCCCTCATCGCCTCCGGGAGGCCGGGCACCACCTTGTCCACGATGGCCAAGGTGGCCTCTGGAGTGACGTCACGCTGGCTGAGCCCGGTGCCTCCGGTGGTGATGATAACGTCCACATCGCCTCTGTCAGCCCACTCCATCAGCCGGCGGCTGATGATGTCAATCTCATCCGGGACAATCTCATACTTGGCGACCTGACTCTCCAGAGAGGAAAAGCTCTCCCTGATCACCTGGCCGCTCTCATCTGAGCGCTGCCCTTGGGCTCCTTTATCGCTGATGGTGAGTATGCCTATCTTGAGCATGATACCGGCGCTCTCAAGATTTCGCTCAAAATCCCCCTTTTTGTCCTTCTCTCTTGGGAAGAGGGAACTCTTTAAGGGGTAAGATAAGCCCCTTGCCCACTCCATCCTCTACCTTGAAGGGGAGGGGAGAGAGCACACTTCAAAGCGAATTTATTTTACCACAAATGGAGAAGAGATGGCAAAGTAGAGGTGAATTTCAAAAATTTTTGGCAAATTGCTGGCAAAGGTATTGACAAAAGGGGATACCCGTGTTATAAATGGTGGAAAGTGGTAGATAGTGGTAAATAGTGGTAGAATGGCCCAAGGCGTAAGCGATGTTTTTTGGTGAATATAGCTACAAAATTGATGAGAAGGGCAGGGTACCCATTCCGCCCCGCTTCAGGAAAGAGCTGAAGGATGGCGTGGTCCTCTCACCGGGGGCGGAGAAGTGCATCAACGTCTACTCCCTGTCCGAATGGAAGAAGCTGGCGGCCTCGCTCACCAGTGGCCCGCTTACGCCCAACAAGCTGAGAAGGCTAAACCGGGCGATCTTTGCCACCGCCTTCAACGTCAACCTTGACGGGCAGGGTAGGATTGCCCTCCCGGTACCGCTGCGCGAATATGCTGAGATCGTGGAAGACGTAGTCATTGCCGGAGCCAACACCTATCTTGAGATCTGGAACCAGGTACTTTGGGAGGAAGAGAAGGCTATCAGCCAACAGCAAACCTGGCAGATTATTGAGAGCTTGGAGAAACACTGATGAGCCCAGGTATGCCGTCCTCTGGCCATGTTCCGGTTTTGCTTGAGGAGACGATGAGGGCGCTGGCGGTACAACCCGGGGGGCGCTACATTGATTGCACCCTGGGGGGAGGCGGACACGCCCTCGCCATTCTGGAGCGCAGCGCTCCTGGTGGGCAGCTGCTGGGCATTGACGCTGACCCTGAGGCCATAGCGGTGGCCCGAGAGAGACTGGCGCCGTATGCTGACTGCGTCCGTCTCATCAATGACAACTTCGCTAGCCTGCAGGCTATCTGTCTTAAGTATGATTTCTTCCCGGTGCATGGCATCCTCTTTGACCTTGGGCTTTCCTCTCTTCAACTGGAGAGCGCCAGAGGTTTCAGCTTTCAGCATGATGCCCCTCTGGATATGCGGTTTGACCCGGCGCAAGAGGTCACTGCCGCCGATATCGTCAACACCTGGGCAGAGGCTGAGCTGGCTCGTCTGATAAGAGCCTACGGGGAGGAAAGCTGTAGTCAGCGCATCGCCCGGGAGATCGTGCGGGAGCGCCCGATACGCTCCACGCTTCATCTGGCGCGGGTGGTGGAGCGGGCCGTTGGCCGCAGGCGGGGCAGAATCCATCCCGCGACCAAAACCTTTCAGGCGCTGAGGATCACGGTCAACCGGGAGCTGGAGAATCTGGAGCTGGCGCTGAAGCAGGCGGTTGAGCTCCTCGGCTTTGAGGGGCGGCTGGTGGTGATCAGCTACCATTCCCTGGAGGACCGCATCGTGAAGCAGTTCATGCAGCGGGAGGCTAGGGACTGCATCTGCCCTCCGAATACCCCTACTTGTGTCTGCGGCCATAAAGCCCAATTGAGGTTGATCAGTAGACGGGTGATTACCCCTTCGGCTGCCGAGATTGAGCGCAACCCGCGCAGTCGCAGCGCCAGGTTGAGAGCTGCCGAGCGCACCATGGTTCAGGATGACTGCTATGAAATCCCTGAGCTGGAGAACCTTTTGACCGAGGTCAAGGCCAAGGCCTGGAGAAGGCCGGCTTTGTTAAAAAAGCTGCAGATGGTCTTCACCATGGCCTAGTCAGGCCATGGTTTTAAGAAAAGAAAGCAAAAGGAGCTTGTGAAGGAGGGGCCAGATGAGAGAGCAGATTATCGGTGCTGGCAGGGCCGGAGCTGCCAGGATGGGCCTGACCCTGGCTGACCTGAGGTTGAAGGTAGCCGAGCACATCATCGCTCACGATGTTGGCCACCGGCCCGATGAGGTGTGGAGCATCCTAGCCGAGACCAAGGTTGGCGCGTGGAGGAGGCAGGCTCTGGTGGAGAAGCTGAGAATGGTCTTCTCCACGTCCTAGGTCTCTGGGTCTGATAACTTGGGCAAAGGAGGTTATGGAAATGTGAAGGATGGCCAGACTTGGGTGGCGCATAATCTCGTGAAAAGGAGGGCTAGATGAAAAATCGGATCATCGCTTCGATTGATGTTGGCACCACCAAGGTGTGTACCACCATCGCTGAGATCAATAATGGGGGCAGCCTGCGGGTTATCGGGGTTGGCATTACCCCATCGGTGGGGCTGCACAAGGGCCTGGTGGTCAACATCAATGAAGCCAGGGAGTCAATTCGTGAGTCGGTGAAGAAAGCGGAACAGGCGAGCAACTATAAGATAGAGTCGGCCTACGTGGGGGTTACCGGAAGACATGTTTCCTCAATGAATAACCGGGGCGTGGTGGCCATCACACGGAACGACCGCGTAGTGCGCTCGGATGACCTCAAGCGCGTCCTTGCCTCTGCCCAGAGCATCAAGGTTCCCAATGACCGCAAGGTGCTTCACGTTATTCCTCGCTCTTACGCCGTTGATGGCCAGGCAGGGGTCAAGAACCCGGTGGGGATGCATGGCTTCCGGCTTGATGTGGAGACCCATGTCATTACCGCCGCCGTAACCTCAATCCAGAACCTGGTCAAGTGTATTCGCAGCATTGGCATTGATATTGAGGACCTGGTCCTCGAGCCCCTGGCCAGCAGTGAAGCCATACTGACCCAGGATGAAAAGGAGGTGGGGGTTATCTTGGCGGACATCGGTGGCGGGACGACTGACATCGCCGTTTTCAAGGACGGCAGCATCTGGCATACCTCAATCCTGCCCGTGGCCGGGTATCAGCTGACCAGAGACGTTTCCATTGGTCTGGGGCTTCCCTTTGACGTCGCTGAGGAGATGAAGAAGCGGTATGGCAGCGTGATGCCGGTCTACGAAAGCCGGACCGAGGCCAGCATGGCCATCTCTCAGGATGGACATGGTGTCTCCTATCAGGACCTGTGTGATATCATCCGGGCCCGAGTTGAGGAAATACTGAAGCTCATCTTGCTCGAGTTGCCCAGCTCCGAATATGAGACGGTGGTCCCGGCGGGTCTGGTGCTCACCGGCGGCAGCTCCAATCTGGCTGGCATCGCCACCCTGGGGCGCGAGATACTGCAGCTCCCGGTGAGGGTGGGCGCGCCGACCAGTATGGAGGGCATTGGGGATACCCTTTGTGACCCGGCCTATGCCACCAGCGTGGGCCTGTTGCTGTGGGGGGCCAAGCATGAGGGTACCCGCAGCTGGCAGCCCTGGAGGCTGGGCTCGCTGATACAGCGTCTGGCCTTCCGCATCAGGAACCTGTTCCGCTAAAAGAAAGATAAACTACCGAAAAAGGAGGAGGAGATGGCAAAAACAAGTTTTGTGGCCAATCCAGCCAAGATTAAGGTTATCGGCCTCGGCGGTGGTGGCAGCAACGCGATAACCCGTATGGTCCGAGAGGAGATCAAGGGCGTTGAATTCATCGCCATGAATACTGATGCCCAGGCTCTGGCCGTCACCGAAGCTCCCATCCGCATTCAGCTTGGCGAGAAGCTGACCAAGGGGCTGGGGGTTGGCGGTGACCATAATCTGGGGCAACGGGCCGCCGAGGAAAGCCGAGACGAGCTGAAAGAACTGGTCAGCGGGGCGGACATGGTGTTTGTCACCTGCGGCATGGGCGGCGGTACCGGCACCGGGGCGGCACCGGTGGTGGCCGAGATCGCCAAGCAGAGCGGAGCCCTTACCATCGCTGTGGTCACCAAGCCATTCAGCTTTGAGGGTGTCCACCGCAGTCAGGTGGCCAATGAGGGTATTAACCGCCTGCTGGGCAAGGTTGATACCCTGATCATCATCCCCAATGACCGGTTGCTGGCGCTCTGTGACCAGAAGACGGGCGTGGATAGCGCCTTCAAGCTCGCCGATGATGTGCTCAGACACGGCGTGCAGGCGATCGCTGAGGTCATCACCACTCCTGGGCTGATCAACCTTGACTTTGCTGATGTCAAGGCGATCATGAAGGACGCCGGGCCAGCCTGGATGTCCATCGGCACTGGGTCAGGGCAGAACCGAGCAGTGGAGGCCGCCAAGCAGGCGCTGGCCAGCCCGCTGCTTGATGTTTCCATCAATGGCTCAAAGGCGGTGCTCTTCAACGTGGTTGGTGGCAGCAGCCTCACCCTGTTTGAGGTCAATGAGGCCGCCGACATCATCAGGCAGGCGGTTGACCCCGAGGCCAACATCATCTTCGGCGTGGCCCATGACCCGGAGATGGATAACACGGTCAAGATCACCCTGATTGCCACCGGGTTCACTGCCAAGCTGGGGATGACCGGAGCCGACCAGGAGGATGAGCTGACCCAGCTTCTCAAGGGCATCAAGAGCGAGGACGAGCTGGATATGCCTTCCTTCCTGCGCCGTCCGCTCTTCAGCCATCGGCGCCAGGCGACTATGCCCGGTAAACCGGTGCAGCCACCCTTGATGACCACCCCGATGGAGCAGAGTCGCTAGTCAGTGGCGTGAAGCACCGCTTGAGGGAGAGGAGGCGGCGGAGTTTGTCGTGAGGGAGTATGCTGGCGTGGCATCTGATATAGCTGCCAGTGGGCAGAATAGCAGGGGCAAGAATCGTAATGGCAATGGGATAAAGTTTGCCCGCTGCCCGTATTGCAGCAAGAAGGGATTTTACAAGGTTTCCCGCCGCTATGAGCATTGCCGCTGCTGTGGCTTGCACCGGCTCCTTTTGCCGGGGCAGGACTTCTAGGCCTGTGGTAATTGACTTTATTGACAATTCTCTCTCCAGTAGTTATGCTAATATTAGGATTGGTTGATTTCGGCGTTGGAGAGTGGGGGCATATCCTGGCAGGGAAAAGGCGAACTTAAGCTAGGGGTTGCCTTTGCCTATGTGGATTTCCGCCGGAGAAGTGGTTGACACCAGGCATGCGAGTTATTGCGGGCAAGGCGAAGGGACACTATCTCAAGGTACCAAAGGGAACGGTGACCCGCCCGGCGACAGATCTGGTCAGGGGGGCCATTTTCTCTATCTTGGAAAATATCACCGATAGCTGGGCACAGGTGCTTGACCTCTTTTCCGGTAGCGGTGCCCTGGGTATCGAGGCGCTGAGCCGCGGTGCTGGCTGGGTGGATTTTGTGGAGCGGGAACCACGGTGTTGTGCTATAATTAAACAGAATCTGGAGAAAACTGGGTTTAGTGCTCAAGCACATGTTTATTGCTGTAGCGTAGCCAGAGCCATTTCCTTTCTCGATAAGGAGTATGATATCATACTTATGGACCCGCCCTACTCTGATTCGTCAATAGGGAACTTGATAACCGAGCTGGCATCCTCTAAATTGGTCGGAGCAAACTCCATCGTTGTGGTGACGCATTCTCCCCGCCTGCCTTTAGCTTCCGCTTACGCTGCTCTCAACCTCATCAAAGAACACCGCCATGGTGATAGCTGTGTTGCCATCTACCGGAAGGGAGGCTAACTTTGACCATCGCTGTCTACCCGGGCACCTTTGACCCGGTAACCAATGGGCACCTTGATATTGTCACCAGAGCCGCCAAGCTTTTTGAGCGGATAATCATGGGTGTCTATGAAAAGTCCAATAAACACCTTGTCTTTACCACTGAGGAACGAGTGGCGCTGGCGAAGAAGGCGGTGGCTCATCTTCCCAACGTTGAGGTGAAATCTTTTGGCGGACTGGCGGTTGATTTTGCCCGGCAGGAGAAGGCAAAAGTCATGATCCGTGGGCTCAGGATGAACGCCGACTTTGAGAAGGAATTTGAGATGGCGATGATGAACCGCAAGCTAGCTCCGGAACTGGATATGCTTTGTCTCATGGCCAGTCAGGAGTATCAATTCCTTAGTTCCAGCCTGCTCAAGGAGGTAGCCTGCCTGGGTGGCGACATCAGTGACCTGGTTCCTGAGCATGTGGCTGAGGCTTTAAGAAGGAAGGTTCGTAAGATGTAAGACATTTTTCTGGGTTACGGGCTTTGCTCAAAAGATTCTCTTTTTAAAAGCAAGGAGGTAAATTTATGGCGTACAAGATCACGGAGGAGTGCATTAGCTGCGGAGCTTGTGAACCGGAGTGCCCCAACCAGGCGATTAGCGAGGGGGAGACCATCTACGTGATTGACCCTAGTAAGTGCAGTGAGTGCGTTGGGGCGCATGAATCTTCGCGATGCGCTGAAGTTTGCCCCGTTGATGCCTGCGTGCCTGACCCGGAGCATAAAGAGAGCCGGGAGCAACTGCTGGAGAAGTGGAAAAGGTTGCACCCTGGGGAAACTCCATCGGTCACCTAGCCTGGGGGCTTTAAAGCTTTAACCAATATAGCGCCGGGACTATAAATTGCATATAGGCTAGGGCCACTCTCGCCGGCGGTATCTCGCCCGGCCGAGCGCACTGCCTAGAGGTAGGAAGGTTATTTGCCTCTGGGCCTTAAAGCGAATGCTTTCTCCGTGCTGGCAGTGCTGCGGAGGGTGGGGTTACTGAAAGAAAGCGCGTATTGAGCCGAACTCTCCGGGGAGCAGCGCCAGCACCATGGGGAAGCGCTCCAGGAGAAAGCCGGCCAGGGCTGACTCGCTGATTGGCCCGGTTATGCCCAGGAACTTGGTCCAGATGGCAAGCAGGGCGCTGCAGAACAGGGCTCCCAGGACAAGGCCAAAGACAGCCCCGCCCAGGCGGTTAATCCAGCCCAGCATCATGATTGAGACCAGCCACCTCAGCACCGAGGCGAGGATACTGGCCATCAGCATCACCCCGATGAGAATGATGGCGAAGGCAGCGATTCGGGCCAGATTTTCCTGTGGGATGAAGGTGAGCTGCTCGGCGAGGGCGGGGTAGAGGCGCCCCGCCAGAAGCACCCCGATGATCACCCCGGCCAGGGACAGGACCGCTTTGATAATGCCGATCCGCAGGCCAATCAGGGTGGCGATGCCGATGATGACGATAATGCCGATATCAAGCCAGTTCATAGGCTATCCCCCTGAGGTTTCTCCTTTTCTTTCCTCATCTTCAATTTTACCACATCCGGGATTACTCGTAGTGCAGGGCATCTATGGGGTTTAATCTGGCCGCCCTCAGCGCCGGATACATGCCGGAGATGAGCCCGATGATGACCGAGACCATAAAGGCCAGGATGATGACGTCTGGGGAGACCACCGCCGCCAGTCTGAAGCCACCAACATCTATCTGCGAAATGACATAGGATATCAGCCAGCCGCCGGCGATGCCGATGCCCCCGCCGATGAAGCTCAGCGTGGCCGCCTCAAGCAGGAATTGCAGCAGGATATCCCGCCGTTTGGCCCCCACCGCCTTGCGGATGCCGATCTCTCTGGTGCGCTCAGTCACCGAGACCAGCATGATGTTCATAATGCCGATGCTGCCCACCAGCAGCGAGATGCTGGCGATGGCCCCCAGAAAGATGGAGAAGATGGTGGTCACCTGACCGACGATCTCCAGCACCTGCTCCTGACTGACCACGGCGAAGTCATTCTTATCATCGCCTGTCAGCCGGTGACGCTTGCGTAAGATAGCTTCAATCTCATCGCTTACCTCATCCATGCGCTCGGCGCTGGTTACCTTGACGCTGATTGAGGCGATGGCGTCCTCCCCGGTGGCGGTTTTATCTGGGAAGAGCCTGGTCTGATAGGTGGTTATGGGCACGATGACCACGTCATCAAAGCTGACGCCG
Source organism: Dehalococcoides sp. JdFR-56 (assembly GCA_002011495.1). Lineage (GTDB taxonomy): Bacteria > Chloroflexota > Dehalococcoidia > Dehalococcoidales > RBG-16-60-22 > JdFR-56. The sequence continues at coordinate 59,775 of MTNR01000061.1, forward strand.
AAGAGCGCGCCACCCTTGGGCGCAAGCACGCCGATGACGGTGAAGCGCAGCTTCTTCATCTTCACCTTCTGCCCGACGGGGTCATCGGAGCCAAAGAGCTCGGTGGCCACCTTGTGGCCCAACACCACCACGTTGGCGCGCTGGGCCACATTCTGGTCGGTGATGAAGCGTCCGGAGGCTACCGAGTAGTTCAGCACGTCCAGATACTCCGGGGTGGCGCCGTGGAGCAGTCCCCGCTTGCTTTCACCGTCTGCGGTGACGTTGATGAAGTTCTCGTTTATCGGGGCGATCGCCTCCACCCAGCGCAGCTTCGCCAGTGCCCGGGCGTCATCCATGGTGAGGGTGGGTGGAGCGTAGGCCGGGGAGAGCGAGAACCCTCCCTCCACCTCGGGATTGCGCGGCATCACCGAGAGGACGTTGGTGCCCAGTTGCTCGTAGGCTGAGGTGATGGTGGCCTCTGCTCCTCTGCCCACCGAAACCAGGGTGATCACCGAGCCCACCCCGATGATGACGCCCAGCATGGTCAGCGCCGAGCGCAGCTTGTTGGCCAGAAGCGACCTTATCGCAATGACGATGGAATCAATGAACTTCACCTGTCATCTCCCGCCGCAAAACCTTGTCATTCACTTTTCTTGCTCTTGCTTATCGTCTTAGCGTTGCTGGTCGGCTTCTCATCGCTGATAACCCGGCCATCCAGCAGGCGGATGATGCGCTGAGCTTGCGCGGCGATATCCATCTCATGGGTGACCAGGATGACGGTGATGCCCTCGCGGTTGAGCTGGCAGAAAATGGAGACGATATCCTCGGTGGCGGCGCTGTCCAGGTTGCCCGTAGGCTCATCTGCCAGGATGAGCGATGGGTTGTTCACCAGCGCCCGGGCGATGGCCACCCGCTGCTGCTCACCACCGGATAGCTCCGTGGGCTTGTGGTTGGCCCGCTCGGCCAAGCCCACCCGCGCCAGCGCCTCCAGGCTCCGCTTCCGTTTCTGGCTGTCACCACTGTAGATGAGGGGTAGCTCCACGTTGGCCAATGCCGTGGCGCGGGGCAATAGATTAAACGTCTGGAAGACAAAGCCGATCTTCTTGTTTCTCAGCTCGGCCAGCTTGTTATCGTTGAACCGGCTGACGTCAACCCCTTCCAGCAGGTACCTGCCGGAGGTGGGTTTATCCAGAAAGCCCAGGATGTTCATCAGGGTGGACTTGCCCGAGCCGGAGGCGCCCACGATGGCCACCATCTCTCCCTCTTTGATGGAGAGGGTGATGCCCCGCAGCGCCGGGACCTCCACCTTGCCCATCTGGTAGACCTTGGTGATGTCCTCAAGTTGAATCAGGGTATCGGCCATCTCAGAATATTCCTGGTGAGGATGAGCGTACCTTGACCTCGGTCACCACCTTCTCCCCCTCCTGAAGGCCGCTGATAACCTCGGTGTTGAAGCCATCGCTGATGCCAATAACCACTGGCCTTTCTTCTATCTTGTCGTTTACCATGACCTCAACTATGGTTCTGCCTTGGCTATCCTTCTTGATGGCCCGGTCCGGCACGAGCAAAACGTTGCTCCGCCTCTCCACGATGATGTCCGCTGAGGCGCTCATGCCCACCTTTATCCCCGAATCCTGCGGGACTTCAAGCTCTATCTTGACCCGGTAAACCACCACTCCTCCCACCTCAATGGGCCTGGGGTAAATGGTGGTGACCACCCCGGTGAACTCGGCATCGGGTAAAGCGTCCAGGGTGATGACCGCCTCCTGGCCCACTTTCACCTGTGGTATGTCGATCTCATCCACCTCCACCACCAGCTCCATGGTGCCGGGGTCAATCAGCTCAATGACCGGCACGGAGGCCACTGATGGGGAGGGGATGATATCCCCCTCCTTGGCATTGACGCTGGCCACCACCCCGTGGGTGGGGGCGGTGATGGTGGCCTCCTTTAAGTTCTTCTCCGCCTGGGCTAGAGACTGCTCCGCCAGCTCCACTGACTGCTGGGCCACCTGCAATGCCTCCCTGGCCTGCGCCACCGCCTCTTTGGCCAGCTCCACCTGTTGCTCTTTGATGGCCACCTCCTCGGTCACCTTGTCTAGGTTCCTCTGAGCCTGCGCCTCCGCCATCTCGGCAGCATCGAGCTGCATCTTGGCGATGGCCACCTCCTCGGTGTCATAGCTTTGGGTTATGGCGTCCAGCTTGGCTTCAGCGGCGGCCAGCCTGGCCTGAGCATAGGCCAAGGTTCTGGTCCACTTTTCTTGCTCTTGTGTGGTATTGGCCGCGTTCAGGTTCTCGTTGGCATAATCAACGTAGGCCTTCCACTGGTCAACCTCTTTCTGCGCCGTCTCAATATCCGGCCAGGTGTAGATGTCCCGGGTTTCATCCAGGTGGTGTTTGGCTGACCTCACCTCTATCTGGGCTTTGAGCAGAGCTAGTTCCATGGCCTCTTTTTTATCCTGCGCGGACTCTAGCTCAAATTCAGCCGTGCGCAGGGCCACTTCCTTCTGATCTAGGGCCGTTTTAGCCTGGGTGAGGGCTAGTTTTGCCTGGGCGAGGGAGACCTCCGCCTGCGTTTTGGCCAGCTCCAGGGTATCAGTCTCAAGCCTGGCCAGCACATCTCCTTGACGAACCACATCGCCCTCCTCCACGTATATCCTCTCGATGCGCCCGCCACTGCCGAAGCTCAACCTCGTCTCTTTGGAGGTCTCGATATTGCCGCTGCCACTGACGCTGAGCACTAGATCCCCTCTCACCACCTCGACCATCTGCTGGGTGGTTTTGCCTTCCTCACCAAGGGGATTGCAGCCGGCAAGGCTGACCAGACCAAGGCTGAGAAATAAGCTGGTGATAACTAGCCACTTTCGCATTTTCCACGCCTCCGCAAGCAAAATGAAAGACATCTCATCTACCGCTTTTCCTCTTATGTTCTTCCTCCCAGCGTTGGAGCAGGGTGGGGAATTCTCTCTCCAGAAAGGCGTAGACGTCACGCATCTCCTCCAGCCACTTCCTGGCTAGAGGGGTTTTGTCCGCCAGCAGCTCTAGCCCACGCTCGGCAAGCTGGCGCACCATTCTGATTTCGTCTTCAAGGCCGCGCCTTATCATGTGCTGCCAGGCATCAGGGCGCAGCCGGAAGTAATCACCCCGCACCCCAGGCAGGCTGAGCCGCTCTATCAGGCCAATTTGAATGAGAAGCCGGGTCATGGTGCTGACCGAGCCCTTGCTGGCCATGAGGTCGGTAACCAGCTGCTTCATGGACTGATGAGGGGGGTCAGAGATGAGCAGCCGGCCCAGGATGCGGCCGGCCATGCGGGGGAGCCCGGTCTGCTCAAGGACAATGCCTACCTCTTCCACAAACTTCTGCTCTTCCGCTTGGCGTTTATCGTCCATGCTGCCCCACCCCTAAGAGATAACTGCTTTTAAAATAGAGTATAATAGATGCTGTTTGTTTTGTCAAGACTGAACAAACTGAATGTTATGAATTCTTTTAAAGAGGTTTTGCCCGTCGTCTAGGGTAGCAGGTTGGCGATGAGCTGAAGCAGTATCACGGCGACCATTGGGGTGAGGTCAAACATGCCCACTCGGGGGACGATGCGGCGCAGGGGAGCCAGGATAGGCTCGGTGAGCTTATCCAGAATAATGGTCAGCGTATTGGGCCGGGTGAGAAACCAGGAGAGGATAGCCCGAATGATAATGGCGAAGGTGAGCACATCGCAGACAAGGCGGATGAAGGAAAAGAGAATGTCCATGGTTTACTTGCCCAATTCCTTGGCTTTATTATAGGCGGCGGTTACCGCTTGGCTCACCAGGCTGGCTAACCCTCCTTTTTCAAACTGAGCCAAGGCCTCGGCGGTGGTGCCGCCGGGTGAGGTGACCTGGCGGCGTAGTTCAGCTGGAGATTTGCCTGACTTCTGGAGCAGCTGACTTGAGCCCAGCATGGTCTGGAGCACTAGCTCCTCAGCCACCTCCGGCGCCAGACCAATTTTCACCGCGGCTTGAGTTAAGCACTCAACGAAGAGGAAGAAGTAGGCCGGCCCGCTGCCGCTTACCGCCGTGGCCATATCAAGGTATTTTTCCTCATCAAGGTAGATTTCCTTGCCCATGGTAGCCAGGATGGCGCGGGCCCATTCCTTCTGCTGGTCGCTGACCTCGGCGGTGGCGGTCCAGACGCTGATGCCCTGGCCAATCTGGGCGGGGGTGTTGGGCATCACCCGGACGATGGAGCGGTGGCTGAGCCCTTGACATAAAGTAGCAATTCTGGCCCCGGCGATGATGGATAGAACTAGCTGGGAGGATTCGAGCTGGCCGTTGAGGGTGGCGAGCACCTCAGACAAATTCTGCGGCTTGATCGCCAGAACCACGATGTCGCTTTTCTCCGCCGCCTCTTGGTTATCTGGGGTGGTGGCCACGCCGTATTTCTGCTGGAGGTGGTGGCGGCGTTCCTCTTTGACATCGCTCACCCAGACATTCTCCGCGGTGCTCAAATTCTTGCTCAGAATCGCGGAGAGCATCGCCTCTCCCATGGCCCCGCCGCCAATGAAGGCTATCTTCATCTTCTCCATCTTGGCGCTTTTCAGCGCGCTACCAGGTTTATCAGTCTCCCCGGGACGTAGATTATCTTGGCCAGCTCCTTGCCGTCAAGGTGGGGCTTTACCCGCTGGCTCTGCAGGGCTAGCTGTTTGGCCTCGTCTTCGGTGATTGACACTGGAACAGTGATGCGGTCGCGCAGCTTGCCATTGACCTGAACCACCAGAGTTATCTCCTCAGCTCTGGCCAGCTCAGCATCCCACTCCGGCCAGCGCTGGTTATGGATGCTGTACTCACCTCCCGTCCTCTCCCAGAGCTCTTCGGCGAGGTGAGGGGCGGTGGGGGCGAGGAGCCGGAGCAGGATATTTATCGCCTCTTCCCAGGCCGGGGAGGTGACCGCTGCGCTCTCTTTAACTTTGCCCAGATAGTTGGTGAACTCCATGAGCGAGGAGATCATGGTATTGAAGTGGAGCCTTTCCAGGTCCTCGGTCACTCTCTTTATGGTCTGGTGGGTAAAGCGGGATAGCTCACGCTCGGCTTTCTTGGTGGTGTCAAGGTTAACCTTTTCGTCCTGGCGGTATCCTTCCAGCACCAGATGCCAGACGCGGTTGAGCCAGCGGCTTATCCCGCTGATGCTGCTGTCATTCCACTCGCCACCCTGCTCCCAGGGTGCCAGGAACATAAGGTAGGCCCGGACCGTATCCGCGCCCAATTCAGCCACATATTCATCGGGAGTGATGACATTGCCCCGCGATTTGCTCATCTTCTGCTTCTCGGCGATGATGATGCCCTGGTTGAACAGGCGTTTGAAGGGCTCATCAAAGTCAACCAGCCCCATATCCCGCAGCGCCTTGATGAAGAAGCGGGAGTAAAGTAAGTGCATCACGGCGTGCTCGGCGCCGCCAGTGTAGAGGTCCACCGGCATCCAGTATTTCACCTTGTCGGCATCAAAGGGGGCATTGTCACAGTGAGGGCTGGTGTAACGCAGGAAGTACCAGGAGGAGCACATGAAGGTGTCCATGGTATCCGTCTCCCGCTTGGCGGGGGCGCCGCAGCGGGGACAGGTGGTGTTGACGAACTGCTCGTGGTATTTCAGTGGAGATTCGCCGGTGGGCCTGAACTCGGCATCTTCGGGCAATAGCACGGGTAGGTCTTCCTCAGGGACGGGGACAATGCCGCACTTCTCACAATAAATCATGGGAATGGGCGCCCCCCAGTAGCGCTGGCGGGAGATGAGCCAGTCACGGATGCGGTAGCTCACCGTGCGCTTGCCCCAGCCCTTCTCCTCGAGAAAGACAGAGACAGCTTCCATCCCCTGCTCGCTGGGTAGCCCGTTGAACTGCCCCGAGTTCACCATAATTCCCGGCTCAACATAGGCCTCCTCAAGCTCCTCGCCCTGCCAGCCGGGCGGAGCCACCACCACCCGTATGGGCAAGTTATACTTCTTAGCGAAGGCGAAATCGCGCTCATCATGGGCGGGCACGCCCATCACCGCCCCGGTGCCGTAGCTCAGCAGCACGTAGTCAGCAATCCAAATAGGCACCTTCTCCCCGTTGAGCCGGTTAAGACAGTAGGCGCCGATGAATACCCCGTCCTTCTCCTTCTCCGTTGACAGCCGCTCTATTTCACTTAATCTCCTTGATTTGGCGATGTACTCCTCAACCTCGGCCTTTTTCTCGGGTGAGGTCAGCACCGGCACCAGCGGGTGCTCCGGAGCCAGCACCATAAAGGTAACGCCAAAGGTGGTATCGGGACGGGTGGTGAAGACCCTGATCTCTTTCTCTTCTACGCCCGGATGGTCAAGGGTGAAGGAAATCTCGGTGCCGTGGCTTTTGCCTATCCAGTTGGTCTGCATTATCCTGATTCGCTCTGGCCAGTCAATACCGTCAAAGTTAAGGAGCTCATCGGCGTATTTGGTGATGCGGAAGAACCACTGTTCTAAGTCTCGCCGGGTCACCGCCGCGCCGCAGCGCTCACAGAAACCGCCACTCACCACCTGTTCGTTGGCCAGCACCGTCTGGCAGCGGGGGCACCAGTTGACCGGCGCCTTGCCCCGATAGGCCAGCCCGGCCTCATAGAGCTTGAGGAAGAACCACTCGGTCCACTTGTAATACTCGGGTAGGCAGGTGACCACCTCCCGGCTCCAGTCATAGATGGCCCCGATGCTCCGCAGCTGACGGCGCATATTCTCGATGTTCTGCATGGTCCATTTGAAGGGATGAATGCCACGCTTGATAGCGGCATTCTCGGCGGGGAGCCCAAAGGCATCGAACCCCATGGGATGAAGCACGTTGTAACCCTGCATGCGCTTGAACCGGGCGTGGACGTCAGAGGGTGCCATGGCATACCAGTGACCGATGTGAAGATCTCCTGAGGTATAGGGGAACATGGTCAGAGCGTAGAACTTGGGCCGGGTGTCATCCTCCTTGACCTCATACAGCCGGTCCTTCTCCCATCTCTCTTGCCATTTCTTCTCTATTTGCTGAGGGTTATACTTGATGGTCATCTATCCTCCATCCC
>MTNR01000024.1 GCA_002011495.1 Dehalococcoides sp. JdFR-56
CTGCGCTGTGATTGTGGGGAGCAGATTCACCTGGCCATGAAGAGCATCGCCGAGGAAGGGCGGGGTGTCCTCCTCTACATGCGGCAGGAGGGGCGGGGCATTGGCATCCATAATAAGATCAGGGCTTATGCCCTTCAGGACAAGGGGCTGGACACCGTAGAGGCCAACCTCTCCCTGGGCTTTGCCCCCGACCTGCGCGACTATGGGGTGGGGGCCCAGATCCTGGCCGAGCTGGGATTGCATAATATCCGCCTGCTCACCAACAACCCCAAGAAAGTGGTCGGACTGGAAAGCTACGGGCTTAAAGTGGTGGAGACGGTGCCGATCATCGCTCCCCCCAACCCCTTTAATTCCCGCTATCTCGAGACCAAGCGCAAGAAGCTGGGCCACCTGCTCAAAGAGTGCGATATCACCCCCGAGTAACCGGGGTTAAAGCAAACAAACGTAAGGAGAAGATAGATGGGCAAACGCTTTGAGGGCAAGCTGCTGGGACAGGGACTGAAGTTTGGGCTGGTGGTTTCCCGTTTCAACGAGCTCTTCACCCAGAAACTGCTGGAGGGGGCACAGGATGCCCTGCTCCGCCACGGAGTGAGCGAGGAAGACATTGAGGTTGCCTGGACACCCGGCTCGTTTGAGATTCCCTTGATCGCCCAGAAACTGGCCCAGTCCAAAAGGTATGATGCCATCATCTGCCTAGCCGCGGTGATCCGCGGCGGCACGCCCCACTGGGAATACATCGCCGCTGAGGTTACCAAGGGCATCGCCAGAATCAGCCTGGAAACTGGGCTCCCGGTAATCAATGGCATCATCACCACGGATACCCTGGAGCAAGCCATTGAACGCTCTGGAACCAAGGCAGGCAACAAGGGCTTTCAGGCGGCGGTGGCGGCCATTGAGATGGCCAATCTGGTCAAAGCCATAAGCTAGCCCAAATCAGAGAGATAAACAGGACTTACCCCCCAGTGACCTCCGCCCGCTCCAACCTGACCACCGGAGCAGCCTGGCAGGACTATTCTTCAAGCAGCGGCCCGGGCGATGGCTCAGTCAGTAACCTTGTAGACGGTATCCCCCCGCCGCACCCGCTCGGGAACTTTGACCCCAACGGCGTCCCCGGCTTTGGCCTCGGTGACGTTCACGTTGTTGATCTGCATCGAGGTAACGGTAAGCTCCAGGTCCGTGGTGTGTCCTTTGATGTGGATGCGGTCACCCACTTTAAGCGGGGCGCTGAGCTCAATGCCGGCGACTACAGGGTGGGCAAAGAAGTCACTCACCTTTCCGATCTCTTCCTCAGGCATCTCGCTCCCTCCTTAACAGCGGTCAAGGTAAGGTTCCTGTGTTTGCCATTATACTCTTCTAGCTCACACAAATCAATATAGAAGGGGAAAAGCTGTTTCAAGGCCCGCCCCATTTTTGACATATCGCCCTCTGATACGTATAATAAGTCTAATTATAGTTGGGAAGGTGACGCCTTGGCCGAGAATAATGAAGCCAGCTCCGTGGCTCAAGAAGTAGAGGCCGATATCGAGCGCCTCAAAAAGCGCCTGGATATGCTGGACCAGCGTCTGGATAATATTGACTCCATTGTTACCGCCGTTGCCGAGCGGGTGATGAAGCAGCCCATCACCTTCCGGGTAACCTGCTCCAACTGCGGACAGAACATAGAGATCGCCCTCATCGGCATAGAAAAGCCAAGGAGATAACGCCACCTGCTCTTCCCTTGTGGGGGCAAAGCTAGCACCAAAATAAATAATGATGGAGGTGAACATGGCCATAGCCGCTAGTATCAACCAAGCCAAGTATGAAATCTTCCGGTGGAGGTATGAGCTCAGCATCCCCAAGAAGCTGGCCCTAGCCCTGGGCATGGCCCTCCTTACCGGGCTTGCTGCCCAGGTCAGAATCCTGCTTCCCTGGAGCCCAGTACCAGTGACCGGGCAGACCTTTGCCGTGCTGCTCGCCGGCGTCCTGCTGGGGAGGTGGTGGGGAGGCGTCAGCCTGGGCCTCTACGCTGGGCTGGGCGCTGCCGGACTTCCCTGGTTTGCCGGCTGGGGCGGTGGGCTGGGATACATCGCCGGGCCCACCGGAGGATACATCATCGGCTTCATCCTGGCCGCCCTTTTCCTGGGGCATTTCACCGACAAGTACATCCGCTCCCGGAGCTTCTTGAGCATGCTCGGCCTCATGCTCTTCGCCAACTTCGTCCTGATCTACATCCCTGGTCTCCTTCAGCTTGGTCTCTGGGTCAACCTGGTCAAAGGCGAGCCCACCAGCCTTTCCGGCCTGCTCATGATGGGAGCCATCCCCTTCATTGCCGGTGATATCACCAAGGCAGTGGCCGCGGCGGCTATCGCCAGAGGGATAACCCCCAAAACGGCCTACAATGGGGAAGTGGACAAAGATAAATGGGCACACTGGCGCCTGCCCTGAACATATTCTCAGCGGAAAGGAAAGATTTATCACTCTAGCCTGAGCGAGTAAGCCAGCCGAAGGAAACTGTCCCCGCCAGCATCACCATGGCGCCGAAGTAGAACACCGAGTTGATATCGGCGAGGTCAGCTATGGCTCCGCCCAGAAGCGGCCCCACCGCCATGCCGATGCTGAGGGCCATGGAGAACATGGCGATAGCTGAGCCCATGCCATACTTCCTGCCCTCCTCCACGGTGAGCGCGGAAGCGGCGGCCACCGAAGCGGCGCTGCCCAGACTGCCCAGAATACATAGCATCACTAGCTGCCAGAAGTTACCTGCCAGCGGAATCAAGGTCAGGTAGCTGAAGCTGGCAAGAGAGCCAATAACCACCATCGCCCTCCGGCTGACCCGGTCAGCCAGCCGCCCGAAAGGAACGCCGAGTAGCGACGAGAGCAAAAGATAAACCGCCAGCAAAACGCCGACGAGCGAGGGACTCAAGCCAAGGCTGGTGGTCGCCAGGATGGGGAGGAAAGTAAAGAAAGCGGCCCGCCCCAGGGTGAGCGCCAGACGAAAGCTGAAGAGGCCGGTCATGGTGCCGCTCCGCCCCATCTCCCTCCAAGATAAATGGGGCCTGGCGGCCAGCTTCCTGCGGCTGATCTCAGGGAGAAAGAGCGCGGCGATGCCAAAGGCCAGCAGGCTAAGCCCTCCCATGGCGAGGAAGGCAGAATTCATCCCCAGCTGCTCGGTCAAGACTCCGCCCATCAGTGGCCCAAAACCATACCCGCTGAAAAAAGCGGCGTTGGCGTAACCCATCCATTTCCCCTCCTCACCCTCAGGGGAGATGTCCCCAATGTAAGCCTGGGCGATGGGCAGGATGAGGCCTCCCGCCACCCCGTGCAGCAGGCGAATCATGACCAATAAGGGAACGCTATCCGCCCAGATGAAACCCAAGGCGATGACGCCATAGAAAAAGAGGCCGATGACAATAAACGGCTTGCGGCCAGTGCGGTCGGAAAGATGACCAAAGATGGGGGTGGCTATGGTGCGGGAAATGGCAAACCCGGCAAAAATCGCCCCCAACCAGAAGCCGCTTGCCCCCAGGCTCTCCGCGTAGAGCGGCAGCAGCGGGATGACTATCCCTGCGCCCAGCATGCAGGCGAAGATGGAGACCGCCAGAATGGGAAAGACTCTTCTTATCATGCAGACCTGATGATTATAGCCTTTGGCAGCCCGCCACTACAAGGCTGATTGCACTAGAGCCCCCATAGCTGGTATAATAAAGGCGGTGCTGTCAAGCGAGGTAGTGATAGCCTCTCGTCCCCCTCTAGGGTGAGAGGTTTTGCTTATAGGGGGCGTAAATCGTGACGAGCAAAAAGCAGGCCGAAGAGGAAAAGCTGGAGAGGATGCGCCATTCCGCCTCCCACGTTATGGCGGAAGCGGTTCAGTCTATCTTCCCTGAGGCCAAGTTCGGCATCGGCCCTCCCATTGAGGACGGCTTCTACTATGACTTTGACCTCCCCCGCCCGCTCACCCCAGATGACTTGCCGGACATTGAGGACAAGATGCGGGAGATAATCAAAGCAAATCAGCCCTTCATCAGGCGGGAGGTAACCAAGGAAGAGGCGAGGAAACTGTTTAGCGCCCAGCCCTACAAGCTGGAGCTGATTGAGGAGCTTCCCGATGACAAGCTCAGTTTGTATCAGCAGGGCGCGTTCCTCGATTTGTGTCGCGGGCCTCACCTCAATTCCACTGGGGAGATAAAAGCCTTCAAATTGCTCAACATCGCCGGGGCCTACTGGCGTGGTGATGAGCGCCGCCCCATGCTGCAGCGGATATATGGTGTCGCCTTTGATACCCAGGAAGCTCTGGAGGAACACCTGAAAAGGCTTGAGGAGGCTGCCCGGCGCGACCACCGCAAGCTGGGCAAAGAGCTTGACCTCTTCAGCATCCAGGATGAATTTGGCCCGGGGTTGGTTCTTTGGCATCCCAAGGGAGCCATCATCCGCCGCCAGATTGAGGATTTCTGGAAGGATGAACATGCCAAGCGTGGCTATGAGCTCGTCTATACCCCGCATCTTGCCCGCATAGATCTGTGGCGCACCAGCGGACACCTGGAGTTCTACCAGGATTATCTCTACAGCCCCATGGACGTGGAGGGGCAGAAATACATCTTGAAGCCGATGAACTGCCTGGGGCACATCCTGATCTATAAAACCAAGCTGCGCAGCTACCGAGAGCTCCCCATACGTTATGCCGAACTGGGCACGGTCTACCGTTATGAGCGCTCCGGGGTGCTCCATGGGCTATCCCGGGTGAGGGGCTTTACCCAGGATGATGCCCATATCTTCTGCCGCCCTGACCAGCTGGAGGAAGAGGTGATAAGCGTGCTGGAGCTGGCGCTCTTCATGATTGACACCTTTGGCTTCTCCAATTACCAGCTCCTGCTCTCCACCCGCCCGGAGAAATACGCCGGCACGGTGGAGGCCTGGGATGAGGCGACCGATATCCTGCGCCGGGCCCTGGAGCGTTCCGGGCTTAAATATGATATTGACCCAGGGGAGGGTGTCTTTTACGGGCCGAAGATAGACATCAAGTTTGAGAGCGCCTTGGGCAAAGCCTGGCAGGGGCCGACGATTCAGGTTGATTTTAACCTGCCCTCACGCTTTGATGTCACCTACATCGGGGAGGATGGTAAGGAGCACACCGTGGTCATGGTGCATCGCACCGTGCTGGGCAGTATGGAGCGCTTCCTGGCCACTCTTCTAGAGCACTACGGCGGCGCCTTCCCCGTCTGGCTGGCACCGGTTCAAGTGAGGGTGATTCCCGTGGCCGACCGTCACCTTGAGTACGCAGATAAACTTGAGACCGAGCTCAAAAATGCGGGGATACGCGCCGAGGTTGACCGCCGGGCGGAAAGGATAAACCAGAAAATCCGTCAGGCGCAGCTGGAAAAGGTGCCCTACATGCTGGTGGTGGGTGATAAGGAGGTGGCGAGCTCCACGGTGTCTCTCCGCCTGCGCAGCGGGGAGCAGCTGGCTAGCTTATCCCTTGAGCGCTTCAAGGAGGCGGCGAAGAAGGCCATCGCCAGCAGGGCAAAGGATGTAGCCATACCGGGATGATTTGATTCCTGAACCAAAAAATGGTATAGTTTTTCTTCGTAAGACACCGCGGGCCTGGAGGAGGTAAAAGAGGACATAATTAAACGACTGCGCGTCAACGAGATGATAGTAGCTCGAGAGGTGCGTCTGGTGGGGGAAAAGGGGGAGCAGTTGGGGATTATGCCCTTGAGCCAGGCACAGGAGATAGCCAGAAAGCATAACCTTGACCTGGTGGAGGTAGCTCCTACCGCGGTGCCACCGGTGTGCCGCCTTCTCGACTACGGCAAGTATAAGTATCAGCAGGCCAAGAAAGAGCAGGAGATAAGGAAGAGCCAGAAGGTCACCCTGCTCCGAGAGATACGGCTGCGGCCTAAGATCGGTGACCATGATTTTGAGGCCAAAGCCAGGTCTGCCCGCAAGTTGCTCGCTGACGGGGCCAAGGTCAAGGTGACCGTGCTCTTCCGGGGGCGGGAGGTCACCCACCCCGAACTTGGCTGGAAGCTGCTGCAGCGGATGGCCGAGACGCTGAGTGATGCCGGCTACCCGGAGCGCCAACCGGTGCTAGAGGGGAAACGGATGGACATCATCCTGGCCCCAGCGACCGCCAAAACCAAAGCCAAGGAAAAGGTAAAGGAAGCCGAAGATGCCAAAACTGAAAACGCATAAGGGGGCAAAGAGCCGCTTCCATATCACCGGCAGTGGCAAAATCCTGCGCATTAAGGGGCCGAAAAGCCACCTGCGCCGCCGCAAGGCCAAGCGAGTAAAGCGCCTCTTTGATGAGAAAGTGGCCCTGCACCCCGCTGACCGCACCAGAGTGAGAAGACTGATACCATACGGAGTTGGCTAGATAGGAGGGAGCATTCTTGCCAAGAGTTAAGCGAGGTTTAACCACACACCGCCGGCACAAGAAGATATTGGCCATGACCAAGGGGCACCGGGCAACCAAGCACTCCCTCTACCGCCGGGCCAATGAGTCCATGCTCAAGTCACTGAGCTACGCCTACGCCCACCGCCGGGAGCGCAAGGGCGATATGAGAAGGCTGTGGATTCTGCGCATCAACGCCGCCGTCCGCGCCCATGGTCTCAAATACGGCCAATTTATGAACAGCTTGAGAAGGTCTGGGATTGAGGTCAACCGCAAGATGCTCGCCGATATGGCGGTGAGAGAACCGGATGCCTTCGCCAGCCTGATCACCATAGCTCAAGAGAAAACCCAGGCCTGAAATAAGGTCACTAGAGCCCGCTACTTCATGCCTTAAACCTGCGCTCAGTTGGGGAGAAAAACCCAGATAGCAAGATGTTGCCACAGCTTGAAGAACTGAGGTCAAAAGCGCTGCAGGAGCTAGCCAGCATTGACGACGCCAGGGAGCTGGAATCCTGGCGGGTTCGCTACTTGGGCAAGAAAAGCAAACTAACCACGATACTGCGCAGCCTGGCGACATTACCCCTCGAGGAGAGGCGAACGGTTGGCGCCCGGGCCAACGAACTCAAGACAGAGCTGGAAAACGGCCTGCGGCAGAAAGAGGAGGCGCTGCGCGAGGCGGAGCTAGCCAAGGGCGCCAAGCAGGAAACTATTGATATTACCCTCCCTGGCCGTCCCCTGCCCATCGGGCGCCTGCACCCGATCACCCAGACCTTAAACGAGATATGCGAGATATTTGCTTCCATGGGCTTTGGAATCGTGGAGGGGCCGGACGTGGAGTGGGATTACTATAATTTTGAGGCACTAAACATCCCACAGGAGCACCCAGCCCGCGATACCATGTCCACCTGCTGGCTGGAGCAGCAAAAGAGCGATAAGCAGGCCATGCTCCTGCGCACCCACACCACCGCGGTCACCGCCAGGGTGATTGAGAGCATGGAGCCACCTATCAGGGTGATTGAGCCGGGCAAGGTCTACCGCTACGAGGCCAGCGATGCCACCCACGTCCCCATGTTCCACCAGATTGATGGCGTCGCCGTGGATAAGGGCATCACCATGGCTGACCTCAAGGGCACCCTCTACGAGTTCGCCCGCCGCTTCTTCGGTGAGGAGCGGAAGGTGCGCTTCCGCTGCGACTACTTCCCCTTCGTTGAGCCGGGCGTTGAGATGGCCATTGAGTGTCTGGTCTGCAATGGCCGTGGTTGCCGGGTGTGTGGCCAGAGCGGCTGGATTGAGATACTGGGCGCCGGGATGACCCATCCGCAGGTGCTTGAGCGCGGCGGCATTGACCCAGAAGTTTACCAGAGCTTTGCCTTCGGCATCGGCATTGAGCGCCTGCCCATGCTGCGCTACGGCATTGACGATATCCGGCTATTCTACTCGAGTGACCTCAGGTTTTTGAGGCAATTCTAGGTTGGTGAAATGAAGGTTCCGCTCAAGTGGCTCAAGGAATACATTGACCTCACCCTGCCTCCGGCCGAGCTTGCCGAGAAACTGACCATGGCGGGCATTGAGGCGGGAGGGATAGAGGTCATCGGTGAGAGGTGGGATAACGTCGTCGTTGGCGAGATTGTGGCGGTAAAACCCCACCCCAACGCCGACCGCCTGCGCCTGCCCACGGTAGATCTGGGCACCGAGCAGCAAACCGTGGTTTGCGGAGCCCCCAACCTCAGGGTGGGGGACAAGGTCGCCTTTGCCCGGGTTGGCGCCGAGCTCATTGATGGGCACACCGGCCAATTAACCCGCCTCAAGCCAGCCAAGATTCGGGGAGTTGAATCCAGCGGCATGGTTTGCTCAGAAAAGGAACTGGGAATCTCCGATAACCACCAGGAAATCCTGGTGCTGCCTCCGGATGCTCCGGTGGGCGCGCCGCTGGCAGAGTACCTGGGTGACGTTATCCTGGACCTGGAGGTAACGCCCAACCGGGCCGATTGCCTTTCCATAATCGGCATCGCCCGGGAGGTGGCGGCGCTCACCGGCCAAAGCCTGCATCCCCCCAAGGTCAGCTACGAGGAATCCCCTCCCCCGATAGCGGAGCAGGTAGCCATAGAAATCGCTGACCCTGACCTGTGCCCCCGCTACTGCGCCAGCCTGATTACCGGGGTCAAGATCGCCGAATCCCCCCAGTGGATGCAGCGCAGACTTCTTGCCTGCGGCATGCGCCCGATAAATAACATCGTTGATATCACCAACTACGTCATGCTGGAGCTGGGCCAGCCCCTGCACGCCTTTGACTACGAGAAAATCATGGGCAGAAAGATCATCGTCCGCCGGGCTGAGGAGGGCGAGATCATCGTCAGCCTAGACGGGGTGGAGCGAACCCTCTCCCACGATATGCTGGTGATCGCCGATGAAGTGCGGGCAGTAGCCATCGCCGGCGTGATGGGCGGGGCCAACAGCGAGGTCACCGAGGAGACGACCTCAATCCTGCTGGAAGCAGCCAGCTTCAATCCGGCCAGCATTCACCACACCAGCCGGAGCCTGTCTCTGCCCAGCGAGGCCTCCATGCGCTTTGAGCGAGGTATTCGCCCTGAGCTGACCATACCCGCCCTGAAACGAGCTACCCAGCTCATGGCGGAGCTGGCCGGCGGCAAGGTCGCCCAAGGGGTGGCCGATGTTTACCCCGGAAGACGCAAGCCAAAGCCCATCCGGCTCAGCGCCGAAAAAACCAAAGCGCTTCTGGGCGTTGAATTTAGCCTTGAGCAGATAGTGAGCACGCTGACTTCACTGGGCTTTGAGTGCCAGCCGGCTTCAGCGGACGAGATTCAGGTCACCCCACCATACTGGCGCGGCGATATCCAACAGGCGGTTGACCTCATTGAGGAGGTGGCCCGCATCGCCGGCTATGATAAGATTCCAACCACCATGCTCAGCCAGCCACTGCCCAGACAGAATCCGGCGCCCATCATTGGTCTGCGGCAGAAGATAAGAAATAGCCTCATTGGCTACGGCTTCCAAGAGGTGATCACCTACTCCCTGACCAGCCTGGAAATGCTAAGAAAACTCAGGCCCGAGGCTCAGCCACTTGAGCCCACACCTCTGCGCCTGGCCAACCCAATGACCGCTGACCAGGAATACCTCCGCCCCACCCTGCGGGCCAACCTGCTTGCCATCCTGGAGGCAAACCGCAGGCATGAAGAGGACGGCATTCGCCTTTTTGAGCTGGGCAAGGTGTACCTAGTGCGGGAAGGAGACCTGCCTGATGAGCCCGAGGTGCTCTGTGGTCTGCTCAGCGGGACGAGAGAGGAGAAATCATGGCACGGTGATGGCAGCCTACTTGATTTCTTTGACGCCAAAGGGGTGGTTGAAGGACTACTAGCTAAGCTAGGGGTAGCTGCCAGCTTTGAGCCGAGTGATGACGCGAGTTTCCACCCGCTCAAACAGGCGGCCATCGTCATCGGGGATAGAAGGCTGGGGGTGGTGGGAGAACTGCATCCCAAGGTAGCCGCCGCTTTTGATATCTCGGAACCGGCTTACCTCTTTGAAATCAGGGTGACCGACCTTTTACCCTTCACCCTGGAACACAAGATGTTCCAGCCCATACCCCGCTTCCCGCCCACGGTGAGGGATATCGCCCTCATCGTTGACAACGGAGTGAGTCACCAGCAAGTGGTGGATATCATCAAGGGCTTCTCCCTGGTAAAGCAGGTCACCATCTTTGACGTTTACTCCGGGAAACAAGTGCCCGAGGGCAAGAAATCCCTCGCCTATCGCATTACCTACCAGTCACCAACCCACACCCTGACCGATGAAGAGGTAAATAAAGTTCAGGAGCAAATCCTGCGCAAACTATCTCAGCAGCTCGGGGCCACCCTGCGCGGCTAGCTTTCCACTTAAATGGTGAATTCCCAGGCGCAGTACCACTCCTCAGGGTGGGGGTCGGGTGGACAGCCAAGACAAGTAGTCTTGATTCGCGGGTCAATGCCTTCGGCAAACCTGGTGTATTCCACCACGCCGGCCGATTTGCAGGGGTAGTCAGGAAGACCAGCCCGCTTTCTTGCCGATTGCACTCTACACTCATTCATCCTGAAGATGAGCTTATTTGGGCTCACCTCAACGATTTCCTGCCGGTTAATCAAAGCGTACTGGCGGTACCCTAGTGCCTCCTTCAAAGCTGGTAGCCCACCCCCATCCGGCAGGTTAAGCCTTTTCCTTATTCTCTTGGCCTCTATGTAGGCGAATTTGGCCCAGCAGGAATCGTTGATTCTCTTGGCGTTGTACATCTCATAATCAAAGTTTTGCTCCACCACCTGAAACCAGACGCCGTCACTGGCCAGCCAGTTCTTGGCCATGTCCACCAGAAGCTCCACCAGCTCCTCCTTGGCGGCCTCGGTGAGGAAGCGAGGAACGCCGTCCTTGGTTGGCACCTTAAACCTACTGGCCACCCGCTCCAGCATAATCGGCAGCACCTTGCGCCAGGCGATATCATCCACCTCTATCGCCTTATCCAGGCCGAGCTGATGCTCCGTCTCCCAGAACCAAGTCCCGTAATGCAGGGCGATAAGATGCAGGGAATCAAAAATAAGGTCAACGAGCTCCTGCTCATCAAGCTTGTATCGCTCTTCTTTCATCTTGCTCCTCGCTAGCCAGCGTGGGCCATAAGACCTTTAAGCCGGGTAATTACTTCCTCCCGTGGCACTAGCTCGGCTTCCTTTTCTGAGCGCTGCTTCAGCTCCACGCTATCTTTCTCCAGGGTACGGGGGCTGACGGTGACCCGGATGGGTATGCCCAAAAGGTCAGCATCATTGAACTTCACCCCCGGTGACTCCTCGCGGTCATCAAAGAGCACCTCCCAGCCCTCCGCCTCAAATTGGGCATAAAGAGCCTCGGCAACCTCAGCGACTTGGCTGCCCTCCCGATATAGGGGACAAAGATAAATCTGATAGGGGGCGATAGGTATTGGCCAGATAATGCCCTTGTCATCATGGTAACGCTCGATGGCGGCGGCCACCAACCTGCCCAGGCCAATGCCGTAACACCCCATAACGATCGGCCGGGATACGCCCTTCTCATCAATGAAGTAAGCCCCCAGCGCCTCGCTCAAGAAAGTGCCCAGCTTGAAAACGTGCCCCACCTCAATCCCTTGGGTTGAGAGCAACTTGCCTCCGCACCTGGGGCACCCCTCCCCGGCCCTGGCCCGGGAGATATCAACCACAATGTCCGCCTTAAAATCCCTGGGGTAGTTGACATTTTTGATATGGGTATCGGGCTTATTGCCCCCGGCAACGAAGTTTATCCCCGGGGTTACCGATTCATCAACCACCACCTTGACGCCCTTAAGCCCGAGGGGCGAGGCCGAGCCAGCGACGATGCCCGCCTGGTTCACCTCAGCTTCGGTAGCCATATGAAGGTCAACGCAATGCAAAGCGTTCTTCAGCTTCACCTCGTTCACCTCAAGGTCACCCCGGATCATGGCAAAGACCAGCTCGCCATCGGCGACGTAGAACACCGCCTTCAGGGTGTGGTTCCGAGGCACGTTGAGAAAGGCGGAGACTTCCTCAATGGTGGTCACCCCAGGAGTGGCCACCTCCTCAAGCGGCAAGGGCTCTTCAGGAGGCACTTTCTCTTTCACGCTTTCCGCTTTATCCACATTGGCGGCGTACTTGCAGCGCTCACAATAGATAACCTCGTCCTCACCACTTTCGGCGATGAGCATAAACTCGTGGGAGTCCTTGCCACCAATAGCCCCGCTATCCGCCTCAACCAGAAGCGTAGGTAGCCCGCAGCGGTCATAGATATTCTGATAGGCCTGGAGCATCTTGTTATAGCTCTCATCCAGCCCGGCCTCATCAGCATCAAAGCTGTAGAGGTCCTTCATGATGAATTCCCTAACCCGGATCAGCCCGCCCCGAGGGCGGGGCTCATCACGGAACTTGGTCTGAATCTGGTAAAGCAGTTTGGGCAGGTCTCGGTAGCTCTGCACGTAACGGCTGACCAGCTGGGTGAGCACCTCCTCATGCGTCGGCCCCAGGACCAGAGGGCGGTCCCGACGGTCGGAGAGGGTAAAGAGCCCTTTGCCAAAAGCCCGGTCCCGCCCGGTCTCCTGCCACAGCTCCAGCGGCTGCAACACCGGCAGACCCAGCTCCTGCCCACCGGCCTTGTCCATCTCCTCGCGGATGATGTTCTCTATTTTCTTCAGCACCCTCCAGCCCAGAGGGAGGAAGGAATAGACACCCGCCGCCACCTGGCTTATCATCCCGGTTCTCAAGAGCAATTGGTGGCTGATGGTATCCGCCTCAGCCGGTATTTCCCTTTGCGTTTTGCCGAATAGCTGTGATAACCGCACTTTTAAAACTCCATTCTAGTAATCTTTTTATCCACCCTGCATCTCCCTTCCTTAAGAGGAGAGATAAGGGTTATGGAAGACTGGGGACACAGGAATAGTATAATACACTTCAACCTCCGAGTCACCCATCCTTAATCCTCTGGCCAGGGCTCTGGCCGGTCTCTTTTGCCTTCACTCTCCTCCACTTCCCGATGAAGAAAAGCGCCGACGCGCCCATGATTAGCAATATGACAACGACGGTAACCAGCCACCAGCCGATACCTCCAGGCGCCGATGGCGCCGGGGCTGGTGTCACCTCCGGGGCTGGCGGTGGCGTAACCGGCGCGGGTGGTGGAATTGATGGTGGCGGTGGGGATGGAGCCACTTTTTCTCTGACCACGAACGAGCCGCGCAGCCCATCAACCTCAACCGTATGAGCACCGGCGCTTTCTCCAGTGCTGGTGAAGGTGACCACCTCGCTACCGCCGCCAGCAAGAACGATCTTCCTCGTCTCCACAGCCATTCCATCTATTTTAAGTGTGACCTCATAGCTGCCAGCAAGGTCACCGGTATTGGTCACGATAACGCTTACCATCACGCTTTCCCCAATGTCAACCTCCGCCGGAGATACACTCAAGGTGCTGGTGGTAAAAGCCGCCGGAGCCTTGGGCGCTTTAACCACGAAAGTTGCCCGCAGACCAGCGATGTCCACGATATGTTCCCCAGCAGTGTCCGGGGTAACGCTGAAGCCGACCACCTCGCTATCACCGCCGTCAAGGGTGACCTCCTTCGTCTGCACAACCATGTCATCTATTTTGAGGTTGAGCTCATAGCTACCGGTGAGGTCGCCGGTATTGGTGACCAGAACGCTGATGGTTAGGCCTTCCCCCAGCTCAAGCTCACCCGGGGTTATTGATAAGTCGGCGACGGCAAAGCTGGCTGGGCTGGTGCGCACTAGAAGATCAAAAGGGGTAAAATGACTGACTTTGGCGGTGACGGTATCATCCTCCGGATAAACGGTGCTTTCCAGTGCTACCCACTGGCCAGCCTTCCCATCCCACCAGGCGAGGTAAAGATTCCTTTCAGCAACCCCCTCTGGCAATAGGGAGGCATCATACTCAAAGGTGAGCTCAATCGGCGGGTCAAAGCGGGCGCCATCCGGACCAATGGCATAAACCGGCCCGATAACCGTGGTCTGGGGTGGTGGAGATGGTGGCTCTGCCATCTCCTTGATGCGAATGCTGGAGAGCAGCGAGCCCATCCGGTTCTTACCGATGGTATCCTTGGGGATGAAGAGCCTGACTTTACCATCCCCGCTTCTGGCGATAACGTCCTCGGTAAATCTGCCGTCCTCGGTGATGGCATAGAGGACACTGGTGATACCAGCTGCTCCCCCACCCCCACCCAGGGGTGGGAGAACCTCAGCGAAGTTAGCGGTGAGTGTCTTATCAGCATCCATGGTCACGGTGGTGTTGGCCGAGCCAGCATCGGCCACCCCACCAGTCCAGCCAGCAAACTGCCAGCCAGCGTCCGGAGTGGCCACCAGATTCACCACCTCACCAGCCTTGTAGGTGAATGTCCCCTCACCAGGCACAGTTACCGTGCCTCCCGCAGTGCTGCTCACCGTCAAGTCATATTTGGCAAGGGTGAAGGCGTCAAACTGACTGCCATCAGGCCTGATGCCAACCCCGGACAAGGTATTGCCATCCAGTGATATGGAGACAAAGTGATAGGTTGACTCAAAAT
This sequence comes from Dehalococcoides sp. JdFR-56, assembly GCA_002011495.1. Lineage (GTDB taxonomy): Bacteria > Chloroflexota > Dehalococcoidia > Dehalococcoidales > RBG-16-60-22 > JdFR-56. The sequence continues at coordinate 14,436 of MTNR01000024.1, forward strand.
AAATGGACCAGTCATTCGATTGCTGCTGAGAGTAGAGTGGGGCGCCCCCGCCACCGGTGACGAGGTAAGTTACCCCATTCACCAGGCTGCGCTCGTAATCATGGTCATGGCCGGAAAAGACGATATCCACGTCATATTTTTCAAAGAGCGGCTGCAGGGCAGCCCGGACGGCGAGGTCACTGCCATGGTCCCCGGAGCTATACGGGGGGAAGTGAAAGAACACGAACTTCCAAGGCTGGGTACTACCGGCCAAATCCTGCTCCAGCCAGAGGTACTGCTCGCTGCCCACGCTGTAATCCCCGTATCCGTCCACTTGCAGGCTGACGAAGTGAGCATGCCCGTAATCAAATGAATACCACCTCTCATTACCCGGGAGGTAGAAAAAATCAAAATAGTTCGGGTGGTTCTCCTCGTGATTACCTATTGCGGGGAACAAGGTAGTGGTGCTCATCAGGTCTTTCTCTATGGCAAAAAAGCTATCCCAGTCGCTCATCAGGGCGCCGCTTTCCACCAAATCGCCGGTGTTCAGGTAGAAATCCGGCGCCACACTAATTATCCCATCCACCACGCTCTGGTGAGCCGCCACACCAGTTCGGCAATCCCCATAAACGACGAAGTTAAATGAGGTCTGGGTGGGCCCGGCTGCTGTTTTCAGGGTATTATCCCCGCTCAAGTCCCTGGCGCTGGTTCCCACCCGATAGTGATAGGTGGTATAGGGATTGAGCCCAGCTAGCGTAATAACATGCCTGGTCACCAGGGCGGCATCGCTGGCCGTAGACCCGTATTCAGTGGTGAGCCCGTATTTTACCACGCTATCAGTTGGCTGGTCTGTCTCCCAGACAATGACGATTGAAGTGGGCGTCACTGACTGTAAATAGGGACCCCGGGTCAGAACTGCGGGCTGCGCTAGTACACTTGATAAGCTCCCAGGCATCAAAGCCAGGAGCAAGCCAGCCAACAGTGCCGCCAGAAACTTTCTCGCCCGCATCCCTTACCGCCCAGAGCAAAAGGCTTCCTTACAAAAGGTGATTAAGCCGAGAAAGGCTTCGCCTCTTAAAGTTTTCCCTCTCTTTCTTGGTTGATAATTTCATCTATCTTCCCAGGTGGATATTTAAACTCCCCTTTCTTAAAGTGGTCTGCCAAATCTTTAATATTACCAAACGCTACTCGTATTTTATGATCCTTACAATATTTAACAGTCTGCTGTGTGAACTTCTCGTAATTTTTAACGAAAAATCCGCGGTCTTTACGCTCGTTTTTAATATACTCGGCCAATTGATGCCAGCACCGCAATGCTGGTGGCCCAGCGAAAACCTCAATTGCTAAGCGCTTGTCAATAATTCCCTGTTTGACCAGAGCACCAAGTAACTCAAACTTATCAAGTACCCCATCTATACTATTCATATCAGTGCGGCACAAAGATTGCACCCTCTCAGGCCTTAGTTTATATATAAAACGAAGTATATTTTTAGTTTCCTCACTGCGTAACTCGCGGAATAGCTGGGCTGCAAGTTGAGCATTAGTACTTTTTCTTGCCTCTCTAATCTGCCAAAAAGCTGCCCCAACACCTCCCGCTAAGACCCAAGTAGCGAAACCATATAAAACTAGCCAATTCCACAGCCGATAGGTACAAAGTAATCCTATTCCAACTGCCAACCAGATTATCGCGATGATTAGAATTGTAAGAGGCCAGTTGATCCTATCAATAAGCCCTTTTGCTTTATCTAGCATAGCCCCTCCACTTCCCTCATCAGCGCTTTCAGGAAATCCTTTTCCTCCACCACTCCAACTTTTTCGCCCTTTTTGAAGATAACGCCTCTGCCTTTGCCGCAGGCGATGCCCACATCGGCGTCTTTGGCTTCGCCGGGGCCGTTGACCACGCAGCCCATCACCGCCACCTTTATCGGTTTAGTGACCTTGGCTAGCTCAGCCTCCACCTCTTCAGCCAATTTTACAATATCAACCTCCGCCCGACCACAGGAGGGGCAGCTTACCAGAACCGGCCCATGCTGGCGCAAATCCAGACTTTTCAGGATTTCATAGCCAGCGATCACTTCTTCCCGGGGATGGGCGGTCAGGGACACGCGGATGGTATCCCCAATGCCCATATAGAGCAGAGTGCCGATACCTACCGCGCTGCGGATAACTCCTTTCTTCGGTGTGCCAGCTTCCGTAATCCCCAGATGCAAAGGATATGGTATCTTCTCAGCGATAGTCCGGTAGGCTTCAATCGTCGTGGGCACATCAAAGGCTTTTAGAGAAACCTTGATCAAGTCAAAGTCAAGGCTCTCAAGCAACTTTATCTGCTCTAACGCCGCCTCAACCATGCGCTGGGCAACGCTCAATTCGGGATCGGCCGTTTTGGGCAAGCTGCCAGCGTTTAAGCCGATGCGTATCGGGACATTTCTCTCCTTCGCTGCCAGCGCCACCGCTCTTATCTTCTCCGCCTCGCCGATATTACCCGGGTTAAGTCTCAAGCCATCGGCGCCAGCTTCCAGCGCCATCAGAGCAAGGCGATAATCAAAGTGAATATCAGCGATCAGAGGTATGGAGATACCCTTCCTTATCTCGGATATCGCCTGGGCGGCCTCGGCATCAGGCACCGCCACCCGCACCAGCTCGCAGCCAACATCCTCAAGCTCCCTGATCTGCTCAATGGTAGCTCTGATATCGCGGGTATCAGTGTTGGTCATGGACTGCACCACGATGGGGGCACCCCCACCGATGGTCACCTCGCCGATTTGAATCGGTTTACTTATTCGCCTGGGGTTCATGGTATCAAGCTCCGGCCGCTGATAATGCGGATGATATCTTGATAGGTAACCGCCAGCAAAAAGGTGATGAGCATGGCAAAGCCGACCATATGTATCATCCCCTCCACCCTGGGGGAGACTCGCTTACCCCGCCGCACCCATTCTAGAAGAACAAAGGCGATCCGCCCCCCATCCAGCGCCGGCAGGGGAAGGATATTGATAATAGCTAGGTTGATACTGAGAAAGGCGGCAAACTCTAAGAGAGGGCCAAACCCGGCTCTGGCCACCTCGCCGGTTATCTGAGCGATACCCACCGGACCAGCGACCACGGCTGGAGCAGTGCCGATGAGCATGCTGATGATCCCGTTTTTGAATAGAATAAAGGCCTCAATGCACTCGCGCACCCCCATCGGTATTGCCTGCCAGAAAGGGAAACGCTCTCTTACCACGGTGGGAGATAGCGTTCGGACGGCGACCCCGATCGCCCCCTGACCCTCTGGAGGCTGCCACCTCGGTATCACCTGAAATTCTATGGTGGCAGAACCCCGTCTCGCCAGCAGGCTAACCTCCCTGCCCAGGTTGAGCTGGATATGCCGCTGCAGGTCACCGACGCTATTTATGGGACGCCCGTTTATCTCTATGAGTATATCCCCAGGCTCAATGCCAGCTCTGGCAGCGGGCGAGGCCGGGGCCACCTCCGTCACCACCACCTCACCGGTGACCACGTTGTGGGGCACCATGAACGCCACCGAGAAGAGAAGCAGCGGGAGCAGGAAATTCATTAGGGAACCGGAGCTCAATACCAGCATCCTGGTGCCAGTGCCCTTGCTGGCCAGGCTCCCCGGCACCCTGGGGTCCTCCTCCCCTGCCATCTTGACAAAGCCACCAAAGGGTATGGCATTGAGGGAATAGCGAGTTCCTCCCCGCTTTATTGAGACCAGCCTGGGGGGGAAGCCGAGGCCGAACTCCTCCACCCTGACCCCCGAAGCCTTGGCGGTGAGGAAGTGGCCAAGCTCGTGGGCGATGATGAGCACCACCAGAACACCAACGAAAGCGACTATGGTGATAAGCACCGGCTATCTCCCTTCAACCTGCTTGGTCGTCCTTTCTCTAGCCCAGACGTCAGCCTCCAGGATTTGCTCCAGCGTGGGCTGGGCGATAGCTTCATGCTGCTCCAGCGTCCGCTCGATCAACCGGGGGATATCAGTAAATCTGATGCGCCCGGAGAGGAAGAGCTCCACCGCCACCTCATCGGCGGCGCAGAGCACCGCCGGGTAGGTTCCCCCCTTCTTCCCAGCCTCAATACCAAGCTTAAGACAGGGAAACCGCTCCAAATCAGGTGGCTCAAAGGTCAGGCTAGCTATCCGGCTCCAGTCAAGATGAGGAAGCTCGGGGTTGGGTAGACGCTCAGGATAGGACAGGGCGTATTGAATGGGCAGGCGCATATCTGGGTAACTCAGCTGAGCTTTGATTGAGCCATCGATGAACTCCACCATGGAGTGGATGATGCTCTGGCGGTGGATGAGCACCCTGATGCGCTCAAAAGGCATCTTAAACAGCCAGTGCGCCTCAATGACCTCCAGCCCCTTGTTCATCAGGGTGGCGGAGTCAATGGTAACTTTTTTGCCCATCTGCCAGGAGGGGTGTTTCAATGCCTGCGCCACGCTGACCTCGTCTAACTCGGCCAGCGAATAATCGCGGAAGGGGCCTCCTGAAGCGGTCAGGATAAGTTGGGCGGCTTTCTGCTTTTCCCCAGCCAAGCACTGCCAGATGGCGCTATGCTCACTGTCAATGGGTAAAATCTGACCCCCGCTTTGCTCGGCTTGGCGGGTGATAATCTCCCCAGCCATGACCAGTGCCTCCTTGTTGGCCAAGGCCACTTTCTTACCCGCCCTCACCGCCGCCAGCGTGGGGCTCAACCCTGCCCTCCCTGAGGTGGCGATAACCACAAGCTCAACCTGCGGATGAGAGGCGATATCCTCCAGCGAGAGGAACTCCCCCTCCAAATCAGCCAGCGCCTCTGGCCTCTCATCCCCACCATCAAGGGAGGAACAGCCGATGAACTCTGGCCTAAATTCCCTAGCCTGCTCAGCCAGCAGAGCCACGTTCCTCCCCGCCGCCAGCCCAATGACGCGAAACCGCCCTCCAAGCGCCCGGACGACGTCAAGGGTCTGCTGGCCTATGGAGCCGGTTGAACCCAGTATGGCTATCCGCTTCGCCGAATCAGGCATCTTCCCTACTAGGATAGCATAATCGGCGCACCATTTTCATATTTGGGAGATAGCCTGGCCATGGAGAACAGAGCTTGATAAGCCATGAAGCCTTAGCTCACGAAGCGCACGCTAACGGAGCCAAGCCGGTCAAAGGTGGCGCGGAAGCAGGCGCCGGCCTCGGCGGGAAAGGCCACGGTGAGCGAGCCGGAGATGACAAATTCACCGGCGTGCAGGTACATGTCATACTCGGCGAGCTTGTTGGCCAGATGGGCCACCGGCTGGGCTGGGTTCCCCAGCACCGCGGCACCAGCCCCAGTGGCGATGACCTCACCGTTTTTCTCCAGCACCATGCCCACCAGCCGCAGGTCAATGCCGCTGACCGGGGTCAGCTGGCCGCCAAGGACAACCATAGCCGCACCGGAATTCTCTGAGATAGGGTCCTGCGCCTTCTGTCTCCGCTCCTTGAAACGGGAGTCAGCGATCTCTATGGCAGGCATGACACCGGCGGTAGCTGCCAGAACCTGGGCAGTGGTCACACCAGGCCCTTTCAGGTCATCTTTGAGGACAAAACAAATTTCCCCCTCAATCACCGGGCGCACCAGGCGGCTCATTGAAATCGGGTCACCCTCCGCAACCACCATGGAATGGAAAAGGTGGCCGTAAATCGGCTCATTGATGCCAAATAGCTGCTGATTGGCCTTGGCGCAGAGCCCTATCTTCCGGCCCACGATCTGCTCCCCACCCTCGAGCCTGGTCTGCACCACCCGCATCTGGATGGCATAGGCTTCAGCCACGGTTATCTCGGGGAAGCGGTCGGTAAAATTGGTTATTGCCCTGGCCGTTCTCTCCGCCTCGATTACCTCCCGGGCTAACTCGTCAAGCTGCTTTTCTGTCAAAGCCATCGGAGCACCTCCTTGCTCTCATTTGGAGGCTATCTTAAGCGCTTTAAGCTTCCAATGTCAAGGAGTCAAGGAGCAAACTCCCGCCAAAACGCTCGAGAAATTAAAAATAAAAAGGGGGGCGGTTACGCCCCCCTTTGGGACACCCAGCATCCTTTAATTCACGCCCTTACCTTGCTTTTCTCAAGCTCCGCGTCCTCCAGTTCGCCATCCAGCGCTGGAGAGAGCATGGCGGCTTTATCGCGCCCCTCATGCGCGGCGAAGCTGGGCCAGGAATTATGGAACTCCTTCTCCGCCCCGCAGAGCTTGCAGATACCCCGGCTGGTCGGGCCACGGGCGCCCTCAATAACCCAGTGATGGCAGCATTTATCCTTGATACCAAGCGCCCTAGGCGCTTCTTTCAGCTTATAACCCATCTCAGAAACCTCCCCACTCTTGGTAAACCCATTTTAGACGAGAACAAGCTCTCTGTATGTGACTTTTGTCCCACTCCAGCCAAGCTGAAAAAACCCGTCAAGGAAGAAAGCAAGGCGGATAAATGGTCAGCGGGAAAGGAGATGATAAAGTCTGAGATAATTTTACTCCTCAATGACTACCTCGTAGAGGCAACGTATGGCGCCGGTGGGACAAACCGCCTCACAAAGCGTGCACCAGCCACAATCAGTGGTTTCCACAGCCGTGACCACGTTACCCACCAGCACCAGCGCCTGGCAGGAGCACACGCTGAGACACAGCCCACACCCGTTACACTTTGCCTGGTCTATTACCGGCATCTCGATCATCTTCATCGTTTTGTCCCGTAGATAGCTTAAAGCAAAGCCGCCTGACTGTCTGCGACTTTTGTCTCTAATCAGCCACCCCGGCTATTTCTTTGAGCGCCTTCTTGTCCTTGATCACAATGCGATGCCGCTCCAGCCTGACCACTCCCTCCTCCTCCAGGAACTTGAGCGAGCGGCCGATCATCTCCCGGGCCGTGCCCGCCATGGCGGCCATATCCTGCTGGGTGAGCAGGCGACGCTCGCCACCTTTATCCCCAGCGTACTCAAGAAGTATCCTGGCCAGCCGGCCGGTAACATGCCGGAAAGAGAGGTCCTCAACCAGTGAAACCAGATGCTCAATGCGCTGAGATAGGACCTGGATCACGTTCTGGGCGAGCTTGTGGTGGTCCCGCAGCATAATTTCTAGGTCGCTTTTCCTTATCCCGTAAAGCACTCCGGGGGCCATGGCCTCGGCGCTGGCCAGATTCAGGCCGCCGCCAAAGACGGGGACATCATTGAAGGACTCCCCGGGACGGATGAGCTGAAGTATCTGCTCCTTGCCCTCGGGCGAGGTCTTGAACACCTTCACCACGCCGGAGGCGACAAAATATAGCTCTCTGGCCGGCTCACCCTCAAACAGGATTATCTCCCCCCTTTTTACCTCTCTCTCCAAGATGCGCCTTGCCACCGCGTCCAATTCAACGGGGCTCAAGCCAGCAAAGTAGGGAATGGACTTGAGAAACTCAGCCTCAACCACCATATTGCCTAGGATTATATCACCCCTCCCCACCGTGGCGCAAAGGCAGCACATAGCTCCACCCCAAAACTCAAGCTAGTCATGTTTGCGGAAGCAGTAGCCAACTCCAGGCTCGGTGATGATGTACTTGGGCATAGCCGGGTCCGGCTCTATTTTGCGCCGCAGGTGTGAAATATAGATACGCACGTAGTCTAGGTCATCCACATATTCCCAACCCCACACCTTCTCCAGTAGCTGCTGGTGCGTCAGAATACGCCCGGCATTCTCCAGTAGCAGCGCCAGCAGCCGAAACTCTATCGGGGTCAGTTTCACCTGCGCTCCATTGACCATAACCTTCCGCTGCGCCACATCCACAGTGAGAAAGCCGTCACTGAAAGTGACTTCACTTACCTTATCTTGGCAGGGAGGTAGCTCAGCGCGGCGCAGCACCGCCCGCACCCTGGCCACTAGCTCTTTATTCCCCACCGGCTTGATGAGATAGTCATCAGCCCCATAGTCAAGCCCGCGCACCACGTCATCCTCAGTCTTCCGCTTGCCGGAGAGCATGATGATGGGTATGGTGGGGGAGATGTCACGGATACGGCTGCAGGTAGTCCAGCCATCCATGCCGGGCATAACTATGTCCAAGAGCACCAAATCCGGCCTGCGGGCAAACAAAAGCCGCAGGGCATCCTGACCGTTATACGCCCTGAGCACCTCATAGCCTTTCTCAGTGAGAACCTGAGCTATCAGCTTCACCATGGCTGGCTCGTCATCAACGACCAGAATCTTCTTGGCCATCGGCCCTTCCCGCTAATGGTTATTCGCCTGGCGTGGCGGCAGCATTTCCCCGAGCACCCGAAGCAGCTCACGGGTATTGATCGGCTTGGAGAGATAAGCATTACAGCCAGCGCGGATGAATTTTTCCCGGTCTCCCTTCATGGCATAGGCAGTGAGGGCGATGATCGGGGTATGAGCGAAGGCCGGCATCTGCCTCAGCCTCTTTGTCACCTCAAGGCCGCTCAACTTGGGAAGCTGGATATCCATGACGATGAGGTCCGGTTGCTCCCGGGTGGCTATATCCAGCGCCTCCTCCCCATCAACCGCCTTGAGCAAGCTGTAGCCCCGGGGCTTGAGCAGCATCTCCAGCAGCCTCATGTTCTGTGAATTATCCTCGACAATGAGCACTTTCTCTTTCAGTGTTCATCCCCCCGTTTCACCCCCGACCCTATGACCGGCTGGCCAGAGGCAGAGTAAAGCTAAACCGGCTCCCCTTTCCGTACTCACTCTCCACCCAGATCCGCCCGCCGTGCTTCTCAATGATCTGCTTGGCGATGGCCAGCCCCAGCCCGGTGCCCCCAGACTCTCTGGGCAGAGAATTACCCAGCTGGCAAAAGGGCTCAAAAATCACCTCATGATACTTCTTCTCAATGCCAATGCCATTATCGATGACGCTCACCCGGCACCAGCCATCCTCCCTCACCGCCTCAACCTCAAGCCTACCGCCATCGGGGGTGAACTTGGTTGAATTGCTCATCAGATTGAGCAGCACCTGTCTTATCTTGGCTTTATCCGCCCGAACCGGGGGCAACCCCTTCTCCACCCTCACCTCTAGGCTCTGCTTCCTTTTGGCGACGAGGGGCATCATCTCCTTCTTCAGCGAGGCGATGAGGCTGGGCAGGGCAAACCTGGTCAGCTTGAGCTCCATCTTGCCTGACTCTATCTTGGAGAGGTCAAGGATATCATTGATCAACCCCAAAAGATGATGGCCACTGCTCAGAACGTCATTCAGGCACTGGCGCTGCTCCTCGCTCAGCTCCCCAGCCACCCCGTCCAGCATGAGCTCGGAAAAGCCGATAATGACGTTAAGCGGGGTGCGGAGTTCATGGGACATGTGCGCCAGAAATTCGGATTTGGCCCGGCTGGCCTCCTCCGCCTCCTTGGTCTTTTGCATCAGTTCCTGCCGCTGAGTCATCAGCTCCTCATTCTGCGCTCTAAGTAGCTCATTCTTCTCCCTGAGCTCCTCCTCCATCCGCTTGCGCTCGGTGATGTCCTCCAGAATTCCATCAAAGTACATAATCCGGCCAGCGCTATTCCTCACCGGAACTTTGGTGTCAGACACTGTGATCTCAGTTCCATCCTTTTTCCTGAAGCATAGCTCCCTGGTGGTCACCCCGGCAGCTGCGGCGATCTCGGCAAGAACAGCCTCCCTCTCCTTCGGGCTCCGATACAGGTCAGAGACGTTCATCCGCAATAGCTCTTCCCGGGAGTAGCCAGTGATCCGCTCCATAGCTGGATTTACTTCCAAAAACCTTCCTTCTGGCTCGGGGGTGCTTCTGAATATCCCCAGGCTGATATTGTTCACCAGGCTCCGATACTTCTCCTCGCTCTCCCGGAGCGTCTCATCCGCCCGCTTGTGCAAGCTGACATACACATACAGCACCGGACTCACTACGCCGGCCAAAATCAGGCTACCCACTATGGCGAGGGTGACGTGGGACTCTATAAAGCTATGAAGCCCAATCATCACCAGAAACTGAATTGTGCCTATCACGATGGCAAGCCACAGTACCGTCAGCGTGGTACCGCTTATCGCCAACGTCCTGGCAAAGCGGCCCTCATAGCTGCCTCTCAGCCCCCTCAGCGCCTCTTCCGCCAGCCGGCGCTTGCTTAGATAGTGAAATAGCACCGGGCTCACCACCACCGTCAAAATCAAGCTATCTACCGCGGCATGGGCAATGCGGGAGAGGGTAAATGCCTGAAGCGCCAGCATAATGGCAAATTCCGCTATCCCGATGACCAGGATGAGCCCTAATAAGCTAGCTAGAAAAGAAGCTCTGACCTTTTTCATCCCCTGGTACTTCCTAAAATCTAACACCTCAGGCTGGCTCCTCATGGCCGGCATCTGCGGCTGCCCTGTTCATACGCCAATTCTATTATACTGTCATAAAATATGTCAATAGGCAAACACTAACCCCAGAAAAGCAAATCTAGTCAATGGAATTTAAGGTGACATGAGGCAGAAAACAGGACAAAAAGTGGGCTCAGGGCTACGGGTGGTGATGGTGCCAATTAGCCCTTGAGGTACTTCCGGATAGCTCTATCAAGGAGGAAGGTGGCCACATCGGCTCGCCGGAATCTCCGCTCACCCCGGGGGCCGATGCGGTAAGCCTTGACCTCTCCCCGGTCACTCCACCTCCGCACGGTGCTGGCAGGCACACCGAGCAGACGGGCCACTTCGCCCGTGGTCAGCATATTGCCCATCTCCTTGTAGTGTGGCACTTCCTACCATACCTCCTGATAGACGATCTCCGGCGCAGCTTCACAGTCAAACCAGTGGCAGAACATGGCACTCGGCGGGGCGTCTCTTAAGATACTCCCCCTCACCACCTCATACCACCCCTGATATTCAGGTATCTGCTCACCCTTGCTATCAAAGACCATCACCATGCCATTTTTGAGCCTGATAGCAGTCTTAATCTCGCCCTTTATCCTTATCACCATTCTTCCGCCGCTGGGGCTCATTACCTCGGGCATCTCTCCTTCCATCTTAAGCCCATCGGATTAACCGCGCATAAATTTTGCGTTTAAAATCTGTTAAAAATCCGCCATAAACTTTTTTCATCATCCAAAAAGCAAGACAAGAGATGGCCAAAGCTGGAATTTCTTGACTTCCGCGCCCGGCTTTTGTTATAGTCTTTAGTCAAAGGAACGGAGAACAGGATGACCGAACCCCAATTCAAACAACTTCGCCGCGCTTACGGTTTCGATGAAGTAGCTATAGTTCCCGGAGACATCACGCTCAACCCTGACCAGACCAACATTGATTTCAAGATAGAGGACCTCGTCTTCTCCATTCCCATCATCGCCGCAGCCATGGATGCGGTGACCGATGTCAACTTCGCTGTGCTGATGAGCCAGATGGGAGGCTTCGCCGTTCTGCACCTGGAGGGCATTCAGACGCGGTATGATAACCCTCACCAGGTGCTGGCGGAGATCGCGCAGGCACCTCAGGCCGAAGTTACCGCCCTGCTGCAAAAAATCTACTCCGCGCCAATCAAAGAGAACCTCATCGGGGAACGAATCCAGGCGATCAAGCGTCAGGGAGCCACCTGCGCCGTATCGGTGACCCCGGCCAACACCAAGCGCTTTGCCCCCCTCACCGCTGAAGCCGGGGCGGATATTCTGGTGGTGCAATCCACCGTGACCACCGCCCGGCACATATCAAAAAGCTACCGTGGGCTGATTTTCTCCGAGCTGCGCCAAGCCATCCCCATGCCCATCATCGTGGGCAACTGCGTCAGCTACAGCGCTTGTCTGGAGCTGATGCGCACCGGAATCTCGGGGGTTCTGGTTGGCGTTGGGCCAGGGGCAGCCTGCACCACCAGGGAAGTCCTCGGCGTCGGCGTTCCCCAGGTAACCGCGACCATTGACTGTGCCGCGGCCAGAGATGAATACCTGCGCGAGTCTGGCAGGTACGTGCCCATCATCACCGACGGCGGCTTCCGCCGGGGTGGTGACCTGTGCAAGGCCCTAGCCGCTGGGGCAGATGCGGTGATGCTGGGCTCCATCTTGGCGCAGGCCAAAGAGGCCCCAGGGCGAGGCTATCACTGGGGAATGTCCCACCCCCACCCAGCGCTGCCCAGAGGCACCAGGATAAAGGTCGGCAGTACCGGCACCTTGGAGCAAATCCTCTTCGGCCCCACCTCAGTGACCGATGGCAGTCAGAATCTGGTGGGAGCAATCCGCACCGCCATGGGAGTCTGCGGGGCGGCCACCATTCAGGATATGCACAAGGCGGAGATGGTGGTAGCTCCGGCGATCACCACCGAGGGCAAGTCTTGGCAGCTCTCCCAGTCCTGCCACTAAAGCGGCTTACTCTTCTTCCCCGTCCTCTTCGGCTTCCGCCACAAGCGCTTCCCCGCTGAGCCGAGGCAGCAGAGCCTCCATCTTCTTCTCCCCCGCCCGCGAGGGCAAGGTTAACTCGCCAATCATCTGGCAAAGCTCTTTCAGCCTCTCCCGCGGCGGCTTGGCCACCACCACGCCATCCACTCCCACCCTCCAGAGAGCCTGAAGCTCACCGGCGGTCACGCCCAGCGGCACCTGGGCCAGCAAGGGCTTGGTCAATAAGTCAGCAAAGCGCTGAAAGAGGGCGAGATGATGCCAGGTAAGCCGAGTTTCCTCGGCCTTGCCGGCGATGAGCACCGCATCCACCGGGAGCGCACTAACGGCTCTGAGCAAGCCCTCACTTAAGGACGGCTCCATCTCTAAAACCCGGCCCATCCCATCATCCCAAGCCACATCAAGAGCACTATCCAGCGGGAAGACGACAAAATCCAAGCCCGCCTCCACCGCAGGTTTTATCTCCCGGCTCAAGCCTTGAGCCAGCCGCAAGCCCCAAGGGACATCGGGTAGAGACTGGGCCACCTTCTTAAGAGACTTGGCTCCCGAGCCCACCCGCTCAATAAGCACCGCGTCAGCACCCCCAAGGCTATCAGCTAGCTGCTCAATATCATCCGCCTGGGCCAAATCGACCATGAGGAGCATCTTCGCCTTGGTTGAGGATGATGCCGCCCTAAAGCCTATGGGCTTGGACTCACCTTTTGACACCCGGTTTAGCCTATCAATCAGCTTGCTCAACTTGACCCTCCAAGGAAATTCAAACCCCGTCATTTTAGAGTATAGCATAAGTTCAGGCGGCCAATAAAAACCACCCGGTGTTTGCCGGAAATAAGAGGGGGAAGCTGAGGCACCACCCCCAAGCTAGACAGACCGTGATGGGTAGGTTATAATTAGGTTTAGCTCACCCAAGTTCTAGCCAAGGAAAGCGAGAGTCCATGCCCAATCTTTATGTGGTCGCCACTCCCATCGGCAACCTAGAGGATATCTCCCTGCGGGCGCTGCGTATTCTGCGTGAGGTAAAGCTCATCGCCGCCGAAGATACCCGCAAGACAAGACGCCTGCTCAGCGCCTATGATATCAAAACGCCGCTAACCAGCTACCATGAGCACAATAAGCAGGCCAAGCTTGAGTATGTCCTGAACTTTCTCCAAGATGGGGATGTGGCCCTGGTCTCTGAAGCTGGCATGCCGGGCATGTCTGACCCTGGCTATGAGCTGGTCAAAGCCGCCAGCAGGCGCGGCATCCCGGTTATCCCCATCCCCGGGCCTTCGGCCGTGGTCACGGCGTTGGTGGTCTCCGGGCTGCCCACGGACAGGTTTCTCTACCTTGGCTTTCTGCCCCGCCGGGCCAGTGCCCGGCGCACCCTTCTTGAATCGGTGGCCGATGAGCCCGGCACCATTGTCATCCTAGAGGCGCCCCACCGGCTGCAGGCAACGCTGAGCGACCTGCTCTCCGTCCTTGGCGACCGAGAGATCGCCGTCTGCCGTGAGCTGACCAAGCTTCATGAGGAGATCTTTCGGGGAACCACCAGCCAGGCGATGGCGCACTTCACCCAGCCCAGAGGAGAGTTCACCCTGGTCATTAAGGGCAGGGGGAAGAGAAAGCCAGAGATGACCCAGGCCATTGAGCAGCGGCTGCACGATATGTATCTCTCTGGGACCACAGCTAAAGAGGCCATCGCCGAGGTGGCCAGAGATACCGGCCTACCCAAGCGGGAGCTTTACCGGGCCTGGCTCAAGCTGGCAAGGTCTGGGGGAAGAATTCACATCACAGTTTGAGGAGCGAGAATTATGCGTCGTGGATGCATATCTTTGGGAGAAGTCAAGTGCGATGAGTGTCACCGCGTAATACCATATCCGGAGCGCTATTTGGCCGTAGATGAAAAAGACGGCGTTGAGGACGAGGAAGGTGAGACCAGACGCTACTGCGTTGAGTGCTGCCTGAAGAAAGGCTACGCCCATTACAAGGAAGAGAAGGGGGAGCAGGTGCTGACCTTCTTTCAGGATTAAGTATTTTATAGCTTGGGTTTGAGGATAGTCTATGAGCGAAAAGATTTTTATTGGTGTTGCCTGGCCGTATGCCAACGGTTCACTGCATCTGGGACAGATCGCCGGGGCGTATCTGCCTCCGGATATTTTCGCCCGCTACCACCGCACCAAAGGCAATGAGGTGCTGATGGTCTCCGGCTCAGACCAGCACGGCACGCCCATCACCCTCAAGGCGGAGCAGGAGGGGAAAAAGCCCAGTGAGATCGCCGCCAGGTACCACCGGGAGTTCTTGGAATGCTGGCAGAAGTTTGGCATTTCCTTTGATCTGTTCACCACCACCGGCACCGCCAACCACGCCCAGGTAACCCAAGACATCTTCCTTACCCTGCTCAACCGGGGCTATATCTATAAGGACACCGTCTCCCAGCCCTTCTGCCCCAAATGCCAGCGCTATCTGGCTGACCGTTATATTGAGGGCCTCTGCCCCTACTGCCATTCCCCAGGGGCCAGGGGGGATCAGTGCGAGGCCTGCGGGAAACCTTTGAGCCCGGCCGAGCTAATTGAGCCCCAATGCCGCATCTGCGGCACCACCCCCGTTTTCCAGGATACCGAGCACTTCTTCCTCAAACTCACCGCCTTCAATGAGCGGCTCCACGCCTGGGTCAAGCAACAGACCCACTGGCGCCCCAATGTGCTCAACTTCACCCTGCGCTACCTGGAGGAGGGGCTGAAAGACCGGGCGATAACCCGTGACATTGACTGGGGAGTGCCAGTGCCGATCAGCGGCTTTGAAGATAAGCGCATCTACGTCTGGTTTGAGGCGGTCATCGGCTATCTCTCCGCGGCTAAAGAATGGGCCAAATCCAGCGGCGATGAGGAGCGCTGGCGCGCCTTCTGGCAGAATAATGAGGCCAAGAGCTATTATTTCATCGGCAAGGATAATATCCCCTTCCACACCCTCATCTGGCCGGCCATGCTCATGGGCTATGGGGATAACCTCAACCTGCCCTATGACGTGCCGGCCAACGAATTCTTAACCATTGAGGGCAGAAAGCTCTCCACCAGCCACAACTGGGCCGTCTGGCTGCTTGACTATCTCTCCCGCTATGAGCCTGACCCGCTGCGGTACCTACTCTCCATCAACATGCCGGAAACCGCCGATACCGACTTTTCCTGGCGCGAGTTCGTTCGGCGCAATAATGATGAGCTGGTGGCCACCTACGGCAACCTGGTTCACCGTGTGCTCACCTTCGTTTACCGCAACTTTGAGGGTGCCGTGCCCACGCCTGGAGAGCTTGACCCCCAGGACCAGGCGATCCTCAATGCCGCTCAAGATACCCTGAAGACCGTGGATCAGCTTCTCTATGGCTGCCATTTCCGAGAGGCGATAAGGGCCGCCATGTCCCTAGCCCAGGAAGCCAACCGCTACCTTGATGAGAAATCGCCCTGGAAGATGATCAAAGAGAACCGAGAGGCAGCGGCGAACTCCTTGTACACCACCCTCTGCGTAATCGCCAACCTAAAAACCATGCTCTATCCCTTCCTACCCTTCAGCTCGCAGAAGCTGCACCAGCTTCTCGGTTTTAAGGGTAAGGTTGAGGATTACGGCTGGCAACCCCAGCGGCTACCTCCAGGGCAGAAGCTACTTCCCCCCGAGCCCCTGTTCAGCAAACTGGATGATAGCCTGATTGAGGAGGAGACCCGGAGATTGGGACAAGCCCCCGGCTGATGGAGAGGGGAAGCCTTGGAACTGAGCAAGATTTACCGACCGATTCAGCAAGACCTGGACAAGGTGAAGGAAAACCTCAGGTCAATCATCAAAGTTGACTTCCCGTGGCTATCTGAGCAGCTCGGCCACGTGGTGAAAAGCGGGGGCAAAGGCATCCGACCCGCGCTCACTTTGCTAGCCGGGAAGTTCTACAATTATAACCTGAAATACCTCCTGCCCATGGCGGGCGCCGTGGAGCTGATGCACACGGCGACACTGGTTCATGATGACGCCATTGATAAATCTGTGGTGCGCCGGGGCCAGCCCACTATCTATAAGCTATGGGGGGAGGAGCCAGCCGTGCTGCTGGGAGACTACCTCTTCGCCAAGGCTGGCGAATTTGTCTCGGACACCCAGAGCCCGCGCGTGATCAAGCTCTTCTCCCAGACCCTGGCCACCATCTCCAGCGGGGAATTAAACCAGTTCCTCACCGCCTATCAGGTAGAGCAGACCCGGGAGCAATATTTCCAGAGGATTTCCAGCAAAACTGCCTCCTTATTCTCCCTGGCCACAGAATCAGGCGCCATCCTGAGCCAGGCTCCAGAGGAACAGGTCAAGGCGCTAAAAGACTACGGATATAACCTGGGCATCGCCTTTCAGATTGTGGATGATATCCTGGATTTCACCGGCACCGAGGAGAAGCTGGGCAAACCAATCGGCTCAGACCTGGCCCAAGGCACCCTCACCCTGCCAGCGATGCTTCTCCTGGAGCGCCACCCTGAGGACAACCCGATAAAGAAGTGGTTTGCCGAGAGAGCTGACCAAAAAAACATAGACCTGGCGATAAAGCTGATCCGTGATTCCTCAATCATTGATGAGTGCTACCGGGTAGCCGCCGAGTATTGCACTAGAGCCTGTCAGAATCTCAGCTCGCTGCCTGAGAATGCCAGCCGCCAGGCGCTCATTGACCTGGCCGATTACGTCATCAAGCGGAAAAAGTAGCCGCTAATCGGACGGGGCTGGGGTTTGCTTCGGCACCAGGCGAGGCATCACAGGAGCCTTCTTCGGCTTGGCCTCGGGCTCGGCCTCAGCCACCGGCTCCACCGGTGCCGGAGTGAGGGTAGGGGTGACTTTCCTAGCCGGTTTGGGAGCGATCTCATTGAAAATCGCCTCCAGCTCCTCGCCCTCCAGCGTCTCCTTGGCCATGAGCCTCTCGGCAAGGAAAATGAGCTTGGACTTATTCTTGGTCAGAATCTCCCTGGCGGTCTCGTGAGCCTCCTGGATGATCTGGTAGACCTCATCATCGATCTGCTCGGCCACCTTATCGCTGTAGTCCCTCTGTTCGGAGATCTCACGGCCGAGAAAGACCAGCTCCTCCTTATGCCCGAAGGTCCGCGGCCCCAGCTTGTCACTCATGCCAAAGCTGGTCACCATGGCCCGGGCTATCTTGGTCGCCTGCTCGATATCATTCTGCGCCCCGGTGGTCATCTCGTTGAAGATGAGCTCCTCGGCGGTATGCCCGCCAAGGAGGGTAGCCAGCATATCCTTGAACTGGGAGCGGGTCATGAGGTAGCGGTCCTCAATGGGTAGCTGCCGGGTATGGCCCAGGGACATGCCGCGCGCCACGATGGATATCTTGTGCACCGGGTCAGCATTGGGTAGTACCCTGGCCACCAGCGCATGCCCCGCCTCATGATAGGCGGTGATCTCCTTCTCCTTGGGGCTTATCTTGCGGCTCTTGCGCTCTGGCCCAGCGATCACCCGGTCAATAGACTCCTCAAGCTCCTGCATGCCGATGGCGCCCTTATTACGCCTCGCCGCCAGAATGGCCGCCTCATTGACCAAATTGGCTAGATCAGCCCCGCTGAAACCCACCGTCTCCTTGGCCAGCACCTCCAGGTCAACGTCCTTGGCCAATGGCTTGCCATTGGTATGGACCTTAAGAATGGCCAGCCGCCCGCTGATATCAGGGCGGTCCAGCACCACCCGCCGGTCAAAGCGGCCAGGGCGAAGCAGCGCCGGGTCAAGTATATCCGGCCGGTTGGTCGCCGCCATGACGATCACGTTGGTGCTGGTATCAAAGCCGTCCATCTCCACCAGAATCTGATTGAGGGTTTGCTCCCGCTCGTCATGGCTGCCACCCAGTCCGGCGCCACGGTGACGCCCCACAGCATCAATCTCATCAATGAAGACGATGCACGGGGCATTCCGCTTGGCCTGGTCAAAGAGGTCACGCACTCTGGAGGCGCCGACGCCAACAAACATCTCCACAAATTCGCTGCCGCTGATGGAAAAGAAGGGCACATCAGCCTCACCAGCCACCGCCCGGGCCATGAGCGTCTTGCCCGTGCCCGGCGGCCCGACCAGTAACACCCCCTTGGGGATGCGCGCCCCCAAGCGCTGGAATTTCTCCCGCGCCTTGAGGAAGTCAACCACCTCCCGCAGCTCCTGTTTCGCCTCCTCCACCCCGGCCACATCATCAAAGGTTACCGTGGGGCGGTTCGCCGGGAATAGTCTCGCCCGGCTGCGGCCAAAGCTCATCGCCTGGCTGTTGGCCCCACGCGCCTGGCGGAAAAGGAAGAACAATAGCCCACCAAAGATAAGCAGAGGCAGGAAATTGAGCATCAGGCCTCCCCAATTGATCCCGGATGAACCCTTTATGTCAACCACCACCCCCTCCAGGTCCAGCCCCTCAATGTCATAGAGGCTGGAGTTGCTCTCTTTGAAGGCCCGGTACTGGGCATCATCAACGGTGGTGATGAGCAGCATATCATCCTCCACCCTGATCTCGGCGATCTCCTTATTCTGGGACATGGCCACCACTTCACTTATGGGGATTTCCTCAGGCTTGTTCGCCGAGGGCAGGAGATAGGAGAAAAGCGCGATCGCCGCCAGCAGGATGGCGATGTAAATCAAACCACTACGTTTCCAGCCTGGTTTCACGCTTCACCTCAAATATTTTTGCCTTAACTATAGCATTATACCAAAAACAACACCCAATAGGAAAATGGAAATGGTTACTTATCAGCCCCGTACCTTCGGGCTATTCCTAGAAGCGACAGTAGGTGGTCTGCAGGAGCAGCGCATCCTCTTCCAGATTGGGGCTTTCACAGATGACCATTCCCTTCACTTCATAATCTTTCAGCGCGCTCAAGAGCTCGGTGTAGCGTAAGTCTGACTGCGCCAAATTCAGATGATTTACCTCCCCCTTCTTGCCATAGCTAATACCGGAAACATGAATGTGCATATTATCCAGAGCCGCACCGCCCAGCCGCTCCCTCACCTGGAGCAAAATGGCGGCAAACTCTGAGTAAGAGTTGAACTTGCCGGTGCGGGCATGCCAGTGGGCGAAGTCAATGCAGGGGGCCACCCCTTCAAGCTCGGTGCTCAATCTGAGCACCTCCTCCAGCGTGCCAAACTGGCTGTCCTTGCCGGTAACCTCCAGCCTGATACACACCGGGTTATTCTCCCGCTTGAGCTGGTTCAGCACCTCAACCAGGTGCTGCTTCACCCGCTCATAAGCCTCCTCTGGTGGGTCATCGAGATAAAAGGCGGGGTGAAAGACGATGCTCTCCGCCCCACATACCGAGGCGATGCGGGCCGTCTGCAGAATCCGGTCCTGGCTGGCTCTCACCTTCTCCAAGTCGTGAGCATTGAGGTTGATGAAGTAGGGGGCGTGGGCCGAGAGCTTCACCCCCTTCCGCGAGGCGACCTCCGCCACTAGGCGGGCTGCTCCCTCCCCCATCTTCACCCCCTGAACGAACTCAATCTCCATACAGCCCAAGCCGAGCTCGGCGATGCGCTCGATGCCATCAACGGTGGAGCCGGTCCTAGCGCTGTGAGGAGTACCCCCTGTCCCGAAAAGAAGCCCAGCCATTTATCCCCCAAAGGCTAACCTGCCAAGCCAGCGGTCGGATTCGAACCGACGACCGGCGGTTTACGAAACCGCTGCTCTACCACTGAGCTACGCTGGCTATAACTCAGTATAGCACAAAAAATACCCGCTCTTGAAGCCAGCCAAGGAAACCCTAGTTTGACACATGAGGAGCCGCAGTGCTATGATTGCTGCTTGAGTATGCCTGTGCCAGCTAGCGGATAATCAGAGTGCACCCGTGCCAGATAACCCCACAGAGCACGCCGGTTGCCGTCGCCCCCGAGAATCGGACGGCGACTTCAAAATATCCTTCAAGGAAGCCAAAATAAGAAGAGGTATGCCGTGATTGGCAAGTTAGTTTATGAGCTAGTACAGATTCCCGGGCCCTCTGGGTTTGAGAGCCGGGTAGCTGGTAGGCTCAAAGAGCTGCTGGAGAAGCACGTTGATGAGATTTATATTGATAAGATAGGTAATCTCATTGCCAAAAAGAGGGGGACGGAGGGAAAGCGCTCGCTGGCGCTAGTCGCCCATATGGACCAGGTCAGCCTGGTGGTGACCAAGGTTGATGAATTTGTCTGGTTTGAGAAACTGGGCTGGATTGACCCGGCCAATCTGCCTGGCACCCCGGTGCTTATCTTAAGCGCCGAGCGAGATGTTCCCGGTGTGGTCTGCGCCTCCAGCTCCGTGGGCCGTCATGAAGCCGGCACGCTCTGGATTGACGTTGGCGACCGGCAGCGGTTCGTCTCCGTGGGAGACCCTGTTGTCTACGCCTCCCCGCCGCGGTGGCTGGATGATGGTAATACCATCCTGGCCAGCCATTCCATTGATGACCGGGTCGGTTGCGGCGTTCTAGTGGAGGTGGCGCGGAGGCTGAGCCAGCCACCCAGGCACGATATCTACTTTGTCGGCTCGGTTCAGGAGGAAATAGGCTGCCTCGGCGTCAAGTATTTCCTCCAGCAGACCACCCCGGACTGGCTCATCGTGCTAGATACCGGCTTTGCCCAGGATGCCATACCTGACATCAATCGCTCGGTGCCGCTGCGCACCGGGCTGGGAGTGCGCCGGCTCTCCTTCGTCAGGCCCAACGCCCCCTACCCGGCCACGGTGAACTTCGCCAGCCCCAGGCTAAATCAACTGCTGATGGACGCTGCCAAGAAGCAGAATATCCCGTTTCACCTTGATGTGAGCACTGGGATATTCTCCGACCATACCATCGCCTATGAGACCAACCCGGGGGTGGAATCCACCTTTATGTTCGTGGCGGCAAGGAGATACAGCCACTCCCCCACCGAAGTGGCCGATATGACCAACGCCGAGCGCGCCGTGGACGTCCTCTGTCAGGCGCTCGCCGAGATGGATAGCTGGGATGGGTAAGCCCCACAGGCGCTGGCCAAGGTGATGAACGATTGACAGAACTTTGAACATTCTCCAAGCCAGGAAAGGAGACGAGTGATGGCACGGATAGACTCAAGGCAGGCCGAGAGCGAAGCGGTGCTTGAGATAGCCAAACTGATGGCGGTAAGCGCCCGAACCGCCCCCAAGGGGAGAGGGCTGGACTCGATAAAGACGCTCATCCTGCATGGTGACGATGAGCTGGAGAGACTAGCTCAGGCCATGGAGGAAATATACCGGGAAGACCCGGAGCGGCTCCAGTTCTTCCAGCGAAACGCGGAAGACGTGCGTAAGTCCATGGTGGTACTGCTCATCGGCGTCACCGGTGAGCCCAAGAGGGTGGAATCGCCCCTTGACTGTGGGGCCTGCGGCCGAAACTGCCTGGCCATGCTTAAAGCAAAGAAGATAGACCGTGGCACCGCCAGGGGCCCGATGTGCCTCTTCCAGGGGATGGACCTGGGCATCGCCCTGGGCTCGGCGGTAAAGGCGGCCAGCGACCTCAACGTGGATAACCGCCTCATGTATTCCATCGGGGCCGCCGCCCGCAAAATCGGGCTACTGGACGCTGACCTCATCATCGGCATCCCCCTCTCTGCCACGGGTAAAAACATCTATTTTACGGGCAGGTAGCTAAACAATTAGGAGGTATAAAATGCCCAAAGTCTTCATCAGCCGGAGGATAAGCCAGGAAGCCATTGACCTGCTTCGCCCCCATGCTGAGGTTACCGCCTGGCAGAAAGAAGAGGCGCCATCGCGCCAGGAGCTCTTCCAGCATATCGCCGATAAAGAAGGGCTGATAGTCTGGCTGGACAAGGTGGATGCTGAATTTCTGAACCATGCCCCAAAGGTGAAAGTGATCGCCCACCGGGCGGCCGGCTTCGACAATATCGATGTTGAAGAGGCCACCAGGCGTGGCATCATGGTCTGCAACGCCCCACGTGGGGTGATTGAAGCCACCGCCGACTTCGCCTTCGGCCTGATGCTGGCCTCGGCACGGAAAATGGTGGAAGCCATCAACGCCACCTCGAGAGGAGAGTGGAAAATATGGGACCCCATGGCCGTCCCCTACCTCGGCGATGATGTCCACCATAAGACGCTGGGCATCATCGGCATGGGCCGGATAGGCTCCGAGGTGGCCCGGAGGGCCCGGGGGTTTTCCATGAAGGTAATTTATTATGATATCGTGCGCAACCCGCATGAAGCCGAGCTCGGTGCCGAATATATCCCCGACCTAGCCACCCTGCTCCGAGAAGCTGACTTCGTCACCATCCATGTGCCCTTAAACAAAGAGACAAGACACATCATCGGGGCCAAGGAGCTCGCCTGCATGAAGCCGACGGCGATATTGATCAATACCTCCAGAGGAGGCACCGTTGACCAGAAGGCTTTGTACCAGGCCCTCAAAGAAAGGCGGATACAGGCTGCGGCCATAGACGTCACCGAGGAGGAGCCGATCGCGCCCGATGACCCGCTGCTCAGTTTGGACAACATCATCATCTCCCCGCACATCGCCGGTGGCTCCAAGAGGGCAAGGTTGGAGATGGACTTACTAGCCGCGGAGAATGTGGTGGCAGCCCTGAAAGGTGACCCCATACCCAGCTGCGTTAACTGCCACCTGCTAAAATAAAGAAAAAGGAGTGATGCCAGGCTATAGGCCAGCATTTCAGCACCCAAAAGGGAAAATCTATAATAGTCTGGCTGATTTGAAGTGAGCAAGGTTGGAATCATCGCCAATCCGGCCTCGGGGAAGGATATCAGACGACTGGTGGCCTATGCCAGCAACGTGGACAACACCGATAAGGTAAACCAGCTAAAGCGGATAATTCTGGGCATTGAGGCCACCGGAGTTGACGAGATTTTGATTATGCCGGATTACTACGGCCTGGGAGAGAGGGCCCTGGACGGGTTGAAAAGCGAGCGTCTGAGAGCCAAGGCGTCAATAATGGATATGACGCTATCCTGCACCGCCGAGGATTCCACCCTGGCCGCGGCGCTGATGGCCAAACTCGGCGTCGGCTGTATTGTTACCTTGGGCGGGGATGGCACCAACCGGGATGTGGCCAAAAGCAACCGCAGCATCCCCTTGGTTCCGGTCTCCACCGGCACCAACAATGTCTTCCCCCTGACCATCGAGCCCACAGCCGCCGGCATCGCCGCCGGGCTCATCGCCCAAAACCTAGTCAATGGCAAGGATACGGTGAGAACTCATAAGAGGCTAGTCGTCATTAGGAATGGCTTTGAGGTTGACCTGGCCCTGGTCGATGTGGTAGTGCTAAACCAGCTCTTTACCGGCTGCCGGGCCATCTGGGAACTTGATGAAGTGAGGGAGGTCATCTGCACCAGAGCTGAGCCAACCAGCCTGGGACTTACCAGCATCGGGGGAAATCTGCATCCCCTCGGCCCCGATGATGAACAGGGCATGTACCTGAAACTAGGTGATGGCCAGCTCAAAGTCAGGGCCACGGTGCTTCCCGGCGTCATCAGCGAGGTTGGCATTGAGCAGTGGCGGCTGCTTGCCCCCGGTGAGGAGATCGAAATAGCTTGTAAGCCCTCGGTCATGGCGCTGGATGGTGAGCGGGAGCTCACGGTGAAGCCCGCTGACCAGGTAAAAATCAGACTAGAGAGAGACGGGCCCCCGGTGGTTGACGTTGAGAAGACCATCAGGGAGGCAGTGAAAAAAGGCTTTTTCAGAAACTAAGCGGAGAGGAGAGAAATGGCTACGGAAATCAAAATACCACGTGTCGGCATGGCGGTAACGGACGCCACCATCATTGAATGGCAAGCTAAAGAGGGGGAATGGGTGGAGGAAGGGCAGGTGGTGGTCATCATTGAGACGGAAAAGGTGAGGTCTGACGTGGAATCCCCCGCAGCAGGCTTTCTTCACATCCTGCTTAAAGAAGGGGAGACGGCTCCGGCGGGCAAGGTAATCGGGCTCCTTGCCGAGACGAAAGAGGAGCTGGAAGCCCTGCAAAAAGGAGCCCCAGCGGAAATATCTGCCAAAACTGAAGAGCCAACAACAGCAGCAGCGGCCTCGGCAGCTCCCATGGCTGAGACGACATCGCCTACCAAGACAGCCGTCCCTCCGCGGGGAGAGGAGCGCATCAAAATCTCCCCGGTGGCCCGAAAGCTGGCTGAGGAGCACGCCATTGACATCACCACGGTAACCGGCACCGGCCCCGGGGGTAGGATCACCCGAGAGGACATTGAAAAGGCGATCGCCGCCAAGGCCGCGGCGCCCGCGCCAGCACCGGAGGTAGCAGCCTTCCCCCAAGGGCAGGTAAAGACCACCATACCGCTCAAGGGGATGCGGGGCGCCATCGCCGAGCATATGCACCGCAGCCTCTCTGTCGCTGCGCAGCTCACCGCCATGGGTGAGATAGACATGACCGAGATGGTGAAGCTGCGAAACGAGTTCTTAGAGCGGGAAAAGGTCATCGGCGCCCGAATCACCTATACTGACCTCCTCGTCTTCGCCATCGCCCGGGTGCTTCGGGAACATCCCATGCTCAACGCCAGCATCATAGATAACGAGATAAAAGTCTGGGAGGATATCAACATCGGGGTGGCCGTGGCGCTGGATGAGGGATTGATTGTCCCCGTGGTCAGGAATGCCGACCAGAAATCCCTGGTTGAGATAAGTCAGACGGTGAGAGCCCTAGCTGAAAAGGCGAGGGAGGGAAAACTCAAGCCCGAGGAAGCTCGCGGCAGCACCTTCACCCTGACCAACCTGGGGGCACTCGGCGCCGGCTGGACCTTTGAGACCGCCATCATCAATCAGCCGGAATCAGCCATCCTGAGAGTTGGTGGCATCACCGAGCGGGCGGTGGTGAGAGAAGGGCAAATTGTCATCCGCCCCATCATGACCTATAGCCTGACCTATGACCACCGGGTGATTGATGGCGCCGTAGCCGCCAAATTCATCTCCAGCCTCATTAGCACCCTGGAGAACCCCACCCTTTTATTAGCCTAGAGGAGGAAAGCCATGGCAGAAAGAGATGTAGTGGTAATCGGTGGGGGGCCAGCGGGCTACGTCGCCGCGATACGGGCGGCACAGCTTGGCGGCAAGGTCACCCTGATTGAAAAGGACGCCCTGGGAGGAACCTGCCTTAACCGGGGATGCATCCCCTCTAAAGCGCTGCTTCATAGCGCGGAGCTCTACCAGTCAATGAAAAACGCCGAGCAATATGGCGTAAAGGCCAAAGAGGTGAGCCTTGACCTGGCCCAAATGCAGGCCCGCAAGAGCAAGGTAATCTCAACGCTGGTCGGTGGCGTGCAGAGCCTGCTAGCCGGGAACAAGGTTGAAGTTATCAAAGGGCAGGCTAAACTGACCCGGTCAAGAGAGATAGAGATAGATGACGGCCAAGGACAGAAACAAACCATCCAAGCAAGGAAGGTCATCCTGGCTACCGGCGGTAAGCCGATAAAGCCGCCCATTCCCGGGGCGGACAGCCCCTCCAGGATAATCAGTGCCGAAAGCATCCTCGACCTGGAGCGTATTCCCCAGAGCCTGCTCATCATCGGTGGTGGCGTCATTGGGCTGGAGATGGCTACCATTCTGGCCAAGCTGGGCGGTAAAGTAACCATCGTGGAGATGCTGCCCCATATCTTGCCTCTGGAAGACGCTGAGCTAACCACCATACTGGCGCGCGCCCTCAAAGAGGATGGGGTTCAAATCTACGAGGGAACCAAGGTCACCAGCATTGAGGACGCTGAGGGAGGAAAATCGGTCACTATCTCGGCTCCTGACGGGGAAAAGAAACTGGAGGCGGAGATGGTGGCCATCGCCGTGGGCTACTGCCCCAACCTAGATAATCTTGGCCTAGAGGAAGCCGGGGTGACCACGAGCAAGGGTGGGATTCAGACCAACGAGCGGATGGAGACCAATATACCCGATATTTACGCCGCCGGCGACGCCATTGGCGGCATGATGCTCGCCTACGTGGCCATGGAGGAGGGGATAATCGCCGCGGAAAATGCCCTGGGCCGTAGTTCCCAAATTGACTATCAGGCCGTGCCGCGGTGCACCTTCACCCTGCCGGAGCTGGCCAGCGTGGGCCTCACCGAGGAGGAGGCAACCGCCCAGGGATACGAGATAAGAGTGGGGAGGTTCCCTTTCGCTGCCAATGGTATGGCCACCATTCTGGGAGAGCGACGGGGCCTGGTCAAGATAATCACCGAGCCAAAGTATGGGCAGATACTGGGCGCCCACATCATTGGCCCCCGGGCGACCGAGCTCATCCATGAAGCGGCGCTGGCCATGAAGCTGGAGGCTAGTCCCCAGGAGCTCATCGCCACCATCCACGCCCACCCTACCCTCTCCGAGGCGCTCAAGGAAGCGGCGCTGGACTTAAGCGGCGAAACGATACATTTTCTCTCCAAAAATAGGTAAAAAAGAATGCGGTGCGTTGTTTACGAGCTAGGACTGATTGACTACGCCCAGGCTTACAGGCTGCAACAGGAGTTTTTAAGCCGCAGAGCGGATGGTGAGATAGCTGATAGCCTGCTTCTTTTGGAGCACCCCCCCACCATTACCTTGGGGAGGTCAGCCAAGCTGGAAAATGTCCTGGTCTCTCCAGCCCAGCTGGCCAGGGAGGGGGTATCCCTGGTCTTCACCGACCGGGGAGGCGACGTTACCTACCACGGCCCGGGGCAAATCGTGGGCTACCCTATCCTTGACTTGAAAGAGCGGGGGAAAGATGCCCATAAGTACCTGCGCAACCTGGAGGAGGTGCTCATCAGGACGCTTGAGGATTTCTCCATAGCCTCCGGCCGGGATGAAAACCACCCCGGGGTCTGGGTGAATGATGAGGAGATTGCCGCCATCGGGCTCCGCTTGAAAAGATGGGTCACCATGCATGGCTTTGCCCTCAACGTCAACACCAATCTAGCCCATTTCTCACTGATCAACCCGTGTGGCTTTGCCAACCGCCGGGCTACCTCAATGGCCCAGCTACTTGACCGAGAGATACCGATATCAATGGTAACGGAAAGGCTGCTTACCCACTTTGCCCAAGTTTTTGCCGTTCACCTGGAGATAAGGACTGAATTACGGGAAAGAGGTTATGAGCCAAGGAAGACTCCCGCCCTGGTTTAAGCAGAAGCTCGTTGACCCAAAGATTATGTCAACCATGCAGGGACTTCTGGATGGGCTAAAGTTAAACACCATCTGCCAGAACGCCCTCTGCCCGAACATCGGCAGGTGTTTCTCTCAAGGCACGGCCACCTTTCTCATCCTGGGCAATGTGTGCACCAGGCACTGCAGCTTCTGCGCGGTAAAGAAGGGCTGCCCTGTCCCAGTAGATGAGGATGAGCCCCAGCATCTGTTGGAAGCCGCCACCAGGCTGGGGCTGGGCTACGTGGTCATCACCTCGGTCACCAGAGATGACCTCCCTGATGGCGGTGCCTCCCAGTTCGCCAAGGTGATAAAGCTGCTGCGCCAAAGCGGGGACGTCACCGTAGAAGTTCTCATCCCTGATTTCCGCGGCTCGCCGGATGCCATCAAGACGGTCGTCGGCGCTCGTCCCCAGGTCATCAACCACAATATAGAAACGGTTCCCCGCCTCTACCCTGAGGTCCGGCCGGAGGCTGATTATGCCCGCTCGCTGGAGCTTCTCTTTATGGTGAAGAATTTAAGCCCGGAGATAGTGACCAAGTCTGGCCTGATGCTCGGTCTGGGGGAAACCAGGGATGAGGTGATTGAGGTAATGTACGACTTGAGAGAAGCTGACTGCGACCTGCTCACCATCGGCCAGTACCTGCCGCCCTCACCCCGGCACCATCCGGTGGCGAGATTTGTCCCCCCTGAGGAGTTCGCCGAGTATGAGGATATGGGCAGGGAGATGGGCTTTGCCGAGGTTGCCTCAGCGCCGCTGGTAAGGAGTTCCTTCCAGGCAGCAACACTCTATGCCAAAGCCAAAAGCCGTCTTGAGCAAGCTATTCATTTAAAGGCAAAATAATCCACTTTTAAGAAAGGGAGAGCCTATGAAAAAGAACCGCCTCAGAGAGCTTTTGAACGCCGGAAAACCAACCATCGGCACCCACGTGGTAACCACCTCGCCTGAGATTGTTGAGGTCATCGGCCACTCCGGCGCCTTTGATTACATTGAGCTCTGCGGACAGTATGCCGTCTGGAGCCTCCCCGCCCTGGATAACTTCGCCCGCGCCGTGGAGCTATTCCCCCATATGTCCTCCATGATGAAGGTTGAGCAGGAGCCCAGGCTATTCATCACCACCCGGTCGCTGGGGGCAGGCATCCAGAACATCCTCTTCGCCGATTGCCGCTCGGCTGCTGAGGTGAGAGAGTGCGTGCGCATGGTGCGGGCGGCGACGCCTGAGGACGGGGGACTTCAGGGCTGCGTCATACGGCGAATGGGGGGATACGTCATTGACATCGGCAACGAGGCCTGGGTCAAGGCGCTGCGAGAGGCGGTGATTGTGGTCATGATTGAGAAAGAAAGCGCCATGGAGCAGCTTGAGGAGATACTCTCGGTGGAGGGCGTGGATATGGTGCAGTTCGGCCCCTGCGATTATTCCCTCAACACCGGCAGGGCGGGAAAGTGGGAAGACCCAGAGGTACAGAGAAAGCAGCGGGAGATGATTGAGCTGGCGCTGAAAAAAGGCGTTCACCCCAGGGTGGAACTGGACGGTTTTGAAAAGGCGCCGCAGTTCATTGAGATGGGAGTCCGCCATTTCTGCATTGGCTGGGAACTGTTCACCATCTTCCAGTGGTGTAAGCATCACGGGGAGGGATTGCGGGAGCTTTTGGCCAAGGCCTAACTCCCCCTAGCTTCAAGCCCCGGGGTTTTATTTGCATTTGGTTGGCACCTTCACCATTGATATATCTTCTTTCTTTTTGCTCCTCTGAAATAATGCCTACTAATCATACCCCTGCCAACATACAATTCACCTTTGCGCAATCTTGGCGCTTTGGGTGTAATTCTGGGCATACGCTGGCTTATTCTAGGTCTGCCTATTTGCGTTGGTGATAATTTGATAGTGCCTCTGGGCTGATGCTCAATGATGATACATTTTGAAGGTTTATGGCGAGTTATATCTGCCCAATTCTTATAGGGATAATCTATCCCTGCCACTTCTGCGGGAGTCTTATCATTTAGCTCTGTGTGTGGCCGTAGATAGTTATAATGCACCAGCCAGCCATTTATGAAGTCGTGTGCTGTCTCAATGTTCTTTAACCCCCGCATTACCTTTGTGCGCTGTTTCAGCGTGCCGTGAAATCTCTCTATCTTCTGTGTGTTATTTTCAACCGCAAACGGCCTGCTCTGGATATGCTCTGTGTCTTTGCCATACCGCACGTCAAGGTAAGAAGCCAGTTTATCTGTTATTACTGTTTTGGGTTCTTTGCCCGCCGTTTTAACTGCTCTGTCATATAATATCTGGGCGTCTCTAGTAGTGCGACTTCTGGATAAGCGAGTTGCCAGTAGATAACGGGTTTTGTCGTCTATTATGTCCCACAGCCAGACATTTTGCCCGTCTATTTCTATAACTGTCTCATCTGCTATCCAAGTATCGCCAATCTTTTTAGGCTTGTAACCTTCTATGCTATCAGTAGCGTATTGAGTGAATTTTTGTATCCACTCATAGATAGTGGCGGTTGAGGGCATATTGCCATACTCCTGCTGTAAGTTCCTGCGAATAGCCTTTATGCTCATTCCCTCGTAATACATATTGAGCGCTGACGATACCTGATTAGCTGGGGTTTTCATATGGAATAAAGTACCGTCAGCCTTGAACTTGCGCTTACAGATTTTGCACCAGTAACGTTGAACACCTTTGTAAGTGCCATATTTTACGACGGCTGATGAACCACAGTGTTTACAGGTTATTCCAACCTCCATTATTTACCTCCCATCTCAATAAGAAGCAATACGAATGCAAAGCCTATGCCGAGTAACAATATGACTAACTGCATATACAATTCATCCCTATCTTTAACAGTCAATGTGCCTCCCAATAAACGCTCACTGGTTTGCATTGAATCACTGAAGGTAATGTATATTTTGTAATATCTATGTGGGTGTAAATTCCCTAATGTTATAGCCCTCTCTGCGTGAATCGGTTTCTTGCCTAATATCGTAGAATGAGGTATATTAACCTCGCCCCACCCTTTTTTAATAATATTTTCGTCTAGGTCACGTAACTCCCATTGATATTTCAATATATCATCGGTTGTTTTCTTCTTTGTTGGCTTCACTTCCATATCAATGACTATTTCAGTATCCCAAAAGTATGGAAGCAAAGTAGATACAAGAGACCTAATATCATCTTTTGACGGCATTAAGCGAATACGATAATCACTCCACCGAATTAGATTTAATCGGGCCATTTCGAACCTCCCTACAATTAGCCTTTTCAGGGAGGCGAACCACTTAATCATAATTCACCTCCCCACCTTTGGCTTTTTGTAGGAAAGGATACATCGGCTGAAAACTAGTTTCAACCAAATGCAAATAGAACCAGCCCCGGTATATATTGACAAGCAGCTTCTACTTATGGTAAACTTTGCTTTTGGTATCTGGCATTCAGCTATAGTTGATGGGCTGAAAAACAAGCTGTTTTCAGCCATCAATTAACTTTCTGGATGAGCCAAGGCTCATCCATTAAAATTGTAGGGTAGGAG
The DNA here is from genome assembly GCA_002011495.1 of Dehalococcoides sp. JdFR-56. Classification (GTDB taxonomy): domain Bacteria; phylum Chloroflexota; class Dehalococcoidia; order Dehalococcoidales; family RBG-16-60-22; genus JdFR-56. Next base: position 45,296 of record MTNR01000024.1, read on the forward strand.
GCATAAGTTTGCCGACAATCAATCAGCTCATCAGAAAAGGGCGCAAGAAGGTCACCAAGAAGACCAAATCGCCGGCACTGCGCTTTATCTACAATGCCTTGAAGAACCGGCTGATAGAGGGGAAGGGCTCGCCGCAGAAGCGAGGGGTTTGCACCCAGGTGAGGACGACCACCCCGAAGAAGCCCAATTCAGCGCTGCGCAAGATCGCCCGGGTGCGCCTGACCAATGGTATGGAGGTGACAGCTTATATCCCTGGTGAGGGGCATGAGCTCCAGGAACACTCGGTGGTGCTGATTCGGGGCGGACGCGTGAAAGACCTGCCCGGTGTCCGCTACCATATCGTGCGGGGAGCCCTGGATGCCACCGGGGTGGTCAACCGCCGTCAGGGCCGCAGCAAATACGGCAGCAAGATGGTCAAGGAGAAGGCGGAAGCCGCCTGAAGATAAGGGAAAAGCAAAATGCCAAGACGAGCTCGACCGATAAAAAGAGAAACACCCCCCGACCCTAAGTATCATAATGTAACCGTGGCCAAGCTGATCAATAAGGTCATGAAGTGCGGCAAGAAAAGAACCGCCGAGAAAATTGTCTACGGGGCCATGGAGTTACTTGAGCAGCAGGCATCCAAAGACCCGGTCACCGCTCTGGAGCAGGCGGTGAAGAACGCCACCCCGCTGCTTGAGGTAAAGCCCCGCCGGGTTGGGGGAGCTACCTATCAGGTACCGGTGGAGGTTCGGCCGGACCGGGGCCTCTTCCTGGCCCTGACCTGGCTGCTCAAGTCAGCCCGAGCCAGAAAAGGTAAATCAATGACCGAGAAGCTGGCTGCCGAACTTCTTGACGCGCTGCGTGGCGAGGGCGCCACCATCAAGAGGCGCGAAGATACGCATAAAATGGCGGAGGCGAACCGCGCCTTTGCCCACTATAGATGGTGAGAGGTTACCCATTTCCAAGGTTATGTTAAAAAGCCCAGTAACAGCAAAGGCGAGAACTATGTCCAGAAGCTTCCCTTTAGCCAGAATCCGTAATATAGGTATCATCGCCCACATCGATGCCGGTAAGACCACCGTCACCGAGAGGATACTCTATTACACCGGCCGCACCTACAAGCTGGGCGATGTGGACTCCGGCACCGCGGTGATGGACTGGATGGAGCAGGAGCGAGAGCGCGGCATCACCATCACCGCAGCGGCGACCACCTGCTATTGGCAGGACCACCGCATCAACATCATTGACACGCCGGGGCATGTGGACTTCACCGCTGAAGTTGAGCGCAGCCTCAGGGTGCTGGATGGAGGGGTGGTTGTCTTCGATGGCGTGGCTGGGGTTGAGGCGCAATCGGAAACGGTATGGCGCCAAGCCAACCGCTACCGGGTGCCCCGCATCTGCTTCATCAACAAGATGGACCGGGTCGGCGCCAATTTCCGCCGAACCCTGGACATGATTGAACAGCGATTGAAAGCCAAACCACTGCCGGTGCAGCTTCCTCTGGGCAGCGGTGATTCCTACCAGGGCATCATTGACCTTGTGGAGAATAAAGCTTGGTATTTTGATGGGGAACCTGATTCAGAGCCAAAGGAGATAGCCATCCCAGAATCGGACGAGGCACTCTGCGCCGAATTTCGCCATGCCCTCATTGAGAAGCTGGCGGAGAATGATGACCGTATTCTGGAAGCCTACCTTGAAGGCCATGAGATCACCCCCTCCCAACTACGCGAAGCCTTAAGGCGGGTAACCCTAGCTAACAAGGGCGTGCCCATTCTCTGCGGCAGCGCGCTGCGGAACAAAGGCATCCAGCCACTCTTGGATGCCATCGTGAGCTACCTCCCCTCCCCGCTGGATTTACCCCCGGTACGGGCGATTGATGCCAAGACAGGGGCGGAGGTCACCCGTCCCGTGAGCGATGAAGCTCCCTTCGCCGCCCTAGCCTTCAAGGTGGTGGCTGACCCCTTCGTCGGCCGGCTGGTCTACTTCAGGGTCTATTCCGGCAGAGTGGAGGTCGGCGATCAAGTGTTCAACGCCACCCGGGGCAAGCGCGAGCGCATCGGGCGGCTCTTGCTCATGCACGCCAACCGGCGTGAGGAGGTAAATGAAGCTGACGCTGGAACCATCGTCGCCACCATGGGGCTGAAGAACACCTTCACCGGCGATACCCTGTGCGATACTTCCCAGCCCATTCTCTTAGAATCAATTCGCTTCCCGGAGCCGGTGCTCGCCGTCTCCATCGAGCCCAAGACCAGGGCTGACCAAGATAAGATGATTGACGCCCTACAGAAGCTGACCGAGGAGGACCCCACCTTCAAGGTGTCCTACAATGAGGAGACTGGGCAAACCATCATCTCCGGCATGGGGGAGCTGCACCTGGAGGTCATCGTCAACCGGCTGGTCAGCGAATTCGGTGTGGGCGCCAGGGTGGGTAAACCACGGGTGGCCTACAAGGAGACGATCACAGTGCCAGTGCAGGTGGAAGGAAAGTTCGTGCGCCAGACTGGCGGCCACGGCCAGTACGGGCATGTCTGGCTTCAGCTTGAGCCCATGACGCGCGGCAGCGGCTTCCAGTTCATTGACGCCATCAAAGGGGCCACCATACCCAAGCAATATATCCCAGCGGTAGAGCAGGGCATCAAGGAGGCCATGGAGACCGGGGTGCTGGCCGGCTATCCGGTGGTTGATATCAAGGCCACCCTTTATGATGGCAGCTATCATGAGGTTGATTCCTCAGAGATGGCCTTCAAGATGGCGGGCTCAATAGCCCTGAGGGAAGGTGTGCTCAAGGCCAAACCCGTCATCCTAGAGCCGATTATGAAGCTGGAGGTGGTAACGCCAGAACAATTCCTAGGTGACATCATCGGTGACCTCAATGCCAAAAGGGGCCACGTTGAGAATATTGAGGCTCAGGGTGAGATGTACATCATCCATTGCCTCATCCCTCTGGCCGAGACCTTTGGCTACGCCACCAGGCTCCGCTCACTCACCCAGGGCAGAGCCACTCATTCCCTGGAGTTCTTCCAGTATAAGGAGCTACCTGCGGAACTGACCGAAGAGATTACAGAACAAGCGGTGGGCAAACGATATGGCTAAACAGAAGATTCGCATCAAACTAAAAGGCTTTGACCACAGGATAGTGGATCAATCGGCGGCGCAAATTGTTGATGCCGTGGAGCGCACCGGGGCAGTAGTGGTGGGGCCGGTGCCGCTGCCGACGCACATCCAGAAGTTCAGCGTCATCCGCTCCCCGTTCATTGATAAAGACTCCCAGGAGCAGTTTGAGATTCGCACCCATAAGCGCATCATTGATATTATAGAGACGACTTCCAAAACCATAGACGCCTTGACCAAGCTGAATTTGCCCTCCGGGGTGGAGATAGATATCAAGTTATAAGGACGAAGACTAAAGGCGATGACCGAAGGAATTATTGGCCGCAAACTGGGCATGACTCAGGTCTTTGAGGAGGATGGCAAGGTGGCAGCGGTGACCGCCATCGAGGCCGGGCCGTGCGTCATCACCCAAATAAAAACCGTGGACAAAGACGGCTACAATGCGGTACAGCTTGGCTTCGGCCAAGCCAAGCGGCTGAGCTCCCCCCTGCGGGGGCACCTCAAGGGGCTGGGGCAGTTCAAGTATCTGCGAGAGTTCCGGCTGGACGATGTCAAAGAGATTGAGGTGGGACAGAAGATTGACGTCAGCCGGTTCAAGGCCGGCGAGCTGGTTGACATCACCGGAATATCCAAGGGGAAGGGCTTTGCCGGGGTAGTCAAACGCCACGGCTTTGCCGGGGGGCCCAAAACACACGGGCAGTCTGACCGGCACCGTGCCCCAGGCTCCATCGGCGCCAGCACTTCCCCGGGCAGGGTATTCAAGGGACTGCGTATGGCCGGCCACATGGGGAACCGGCAGGTGACGGTGCGCAATCTGGAGATAGTTCAGGCTGACCCGGAGCGCAACCTGCTGCTGGTCAAGGGAGCGGTGCCCGGGGGCCGTAATGGGCTACTGCTGATCAAGAAGTCAAGGAAGGGGAAGTAAGCAAGTGCAGGTCCCAGTTTACAGCCTCAGGGGAGAAGTGGTTGAGCACATTGAGATAAGCGACTACGTCTTTAACGCGCCGCTCAATGAGGCAGTGCTGCATCAGGCGGTGGTAAGACAACAGGCCAATGCCCGCCAAGGAACGGCTTCAACCAAAACCAGGAGCGAGGTCAAAGGCAGTACCCGCAAGCTGTTCCGGCAGAAAGGTACCGGATTTGCCCGGGCGGGCAGCCGCCGCTCCCCGCTGCGCCGGGGAGGTGGCATCGTCTTCGGGCCCAAGCCCAGGGACTACCATCAGGCGATGCCCAAAAAGATGCGCCAACTAGCTTTGAGATGCGCTCTATCAGCCAAGGCCAGAGATGAGGAGCTCAAGGTCATCGCTGAGCTGAAAGTAGAGCCCAAGACAAAGCAGATGGCGGAGATTCTGGCCGCCCTTGGGGCGGATTCCTCAGCGCTGGTGGTCACACCAGAGCCACAGGAAACCGTGGTCAGAGCCGCGCGCAACCTGAAGGGAATCAAGACCATTCCCGCCAACCTGCTCAATGTGCTTGACATCCTCTCCCATAAGACGGTATTGATGACAGTATCGGCGGTGCGCAAAGCCGAGGAGCTGTGGGGAGAAAAGCAGGCTCGAGAGGTGAAACATGCACCTTTATGAGGTACTGCGCCGTCCCCTGGTGACGGAGAAGAATACCATACTGCAAGCGCAGAATAAATACGTCTTTGAGGTGGCCAAAGAAGCCACCAAGCCGCAGATCAAACAGGCGGTGGAGAAGGCGTTCAAAGTTAAGGTGACTGAAGTTAACGTGGTCAACGTGTCAGGCAAGACACGGAGGGTGGGCAGGCGCATAGTGCATACTCCCTCCTGGAAGAAGGCGATCGTGACTTTAAAGCCAGGAGATAAGATAGAATTCTTTGAAGGTGTTTAAGAGATGGCGTTAAAAATATATCGTCCCACCTCACCGGGACGACGGGGAATGACCGGGGCTACCTTTGAGGAGATAACCAAAGATAAGCCAGAAAAATCACTCGTCGTCCCCATAAAGAAGCGGGGTGGGCGCAATAATCAAGGGAGAATAACGGTCCGCCACCGTGGTGGCGGCGCCAAGCGGAAGCTCCGCGTTATTGACTTCAAGCGGGATAAGATTGGCGTTCCCGGCCGGGTGGCGGCGATCGAATATGACCCCAACCGCTCGGCACGCATCGCGCTTATCCACTACGCCGATGGGGAAAAGCGCTACATCCTCGCCCCGCTGGGGCTCAACGTCGGGGATACGGTGATGTCAGGCAGCGAAGCGGAGGTAAAAACGGGAAACGCCCTGCCCTTGAACCTTATTCCGACGGGGACGCTGGTTCACAATATTGAACTCCAGAGGGGGAAGGGTGGACAACTAGTGCGCAGCGCCGGGACCGCGGCACAGGTGATGGTGAGGGAAGGCGAATACGTCCTGGTGCGCCTGGCCTCGGGGGAGATGCGACGCATTCGTGGCGAGTGCTTTGCCACCATCGGCCAGGTGGGCAACGTTGAGCACCAGAACATTGAGCTGGGCAAGGCCGGCCGCAAAAGACTTATGGGCTGGCGGCCCACGGTGAGAGGCTCAGCCATGACGCCGCGTGACCACCCCCACGGTGGTGGCGAGGGCAGAAGTCCGGTGGGCCTGCCCGGGCCGAAAACCCCGTGGGGCAAACCAGCCCTGGGGTACCGCACCCGTAAGCCAAAAGCTTCCGATAAGCTGATCGTCAAGCGAAGAAAAGGTAGATAGAGGCGAAATGTCAAGGTCAGTTAAGAAAGGCCCATTCGTTGATGCCAAACTAATGAAAAAGGTGGAGGCGGTTATCCGCTCCGGCCAGAAGGCGGTAATCAAAACCTGGTCACGCTCCTCCACCATCCTGCCCCAGATGGTGGGGCTGACCATCGGCGTGCATGATGGCCGGCGGCATGTCCCCATTTTCATCACCGAGGACATGGTGGGGCATAAATTGGGCGAGTTCGCCCTGACCCGAACCTTCAGGGGGCATGTGGCCAAGTCAGAAAGAGCCAGCCAGGTAAAGAAGAGATAAATTGCTCGGGACGGAACTGGAAATGGAAGTGAGAGCCGTAGCTAAAGATACCGGGATATCGGCGCGCAAGATACGCCCGCTGATTGATATGGTGCGGGGCAAGAAGGTGGATGAAGCCCTGACCCTGCTCCAGTTCGCCCCGTCACCGAACGCCAAGATAATCGCCAAGGTGGTGAAGTCGGCGGCGGCGAATGCGGAGAATAACTATCAGATGGTGCCTTCGGAGCTGAAGATTGTGAGCATCTTCGCCGATGAGGCACCGGTGCTGAAGAGATATTATCCCCGGGCTCGAGGGCGAATCAGCCCCATCCGCAAAGGCTCAAGCCATATCACCGTTATCGTTGCTGATGAGGAGGAGTAATTGGGTCGTAAGGTTCATCCCATAGGCTTTAGAATCGGCATCATCCAGGACTGGCAGGCCAAATGGTACGCCGATACCAATTATGCTCAGATTCTGCAGGAAGACCTGAAGCTACGGCAGGCGATCCAGTCCAAGTATGCTGACGCTGCCATCTCACTGGTGGAGATTGACCACCAGGCCAAGGAAGTGGCGGTAACCATTCACACCGCCCGGCCGGGCATTGTCATCGGGCGGGGAGGACAGCGGGTCGATGAGCTGAGCTCTCACCTGGAGAAGCTCATCGGCAAGAAAGTCCGCTTAAACATCCAAGAGATACGGCAGCCTGAACTTGATGCTAATCTGGTGGCCAGAACGATAGCTGATCAGATTGAGCGCCGCATCGCCTATCGCCGGGCGATGAAACAGGCTATTTTCCGCACCATGCAGGCCGGTGCCAAAGGAATACGGGTCAGCTGCTCAGGTAGACTAGGAGATGCTGAGATTGCCCGCCGCCAGACGATGCATGAGGGACAGGTGCCCCTGCATACCCTGCGGGCGGACATTGATTACGGCTTCGCCGAAGCCCATACCACCCTGGGCCGGATTGGCGTCAAGGTGTGGATATATAAGGGAGAAATCCTCCCCGAACCCAAAGAAGTAGAAGTTGAGGAGGCACCGGCTGAGGCGATAGCTAGCCCCACCGCGGAAGAGATAGCTCCCGTCACCGCGGCTGAGGAAAAGCTAGCTGAGCCAGAGGCGGTGGAAACCGCCGAGGCAGTAGCCGAAGCAGTGCCAGAAGCGCCAGCGGAGGCGGCACCGGAAGAAAAGCCGGCCAAACCAGCGAGAAGAAAGGCCAAAGAAACCACGGCTGAGGAAAAGCCAGCCGAGCCAGTCGCGGAAGCCGCCGAGGCAGTAGCCGAAGCAGCGCCAGAAGCGCCAGCAGAGGCGCCACCAGAAGAGAAGCCGGCCAAAGTAGTCAGGCGGAGAAGCAAGAAAGCCGCCACTGAGGAAACCACCGCTGAGGCCAAGCCTGAGGTGGAGGAGGAGAAAGATGCTGCAACCTAAACGGGTCAAATACCGCAAAGCGCATAAAGGACGGCGTAAGGGTAGCGCCCAGGCGGGCAATACCCCCGCCTTTGGTGATTATGCTCTGCAGGCGCTGGAATCCGCCTGGCTTACCGGCGAGCAGATTGAGGCAGCCCGGCGCGCCATCACCCGCTACATTCGCCGCGGGGGCAAGGTCTGGATACGCGTTTTCCCAGACAAACCTGTGACCAAGAAGCCAGCGGAAACCCGCATGGGCAGCGGCAAAGGTGCCCCGGACCATTGGGTAGCGGTGGTCAAACCAGGCAGAATCCTCTTTGAGCTGGCCGGTGTGGGCGAGAAAACGGCCAAAGAGGCGATACGTCTGGCCTCGCATAAGCTCCCGATATCCACCCGATTTGTGGTCAGGGAAACGACAGGGGCAGGAGTTCAGCCAAAGGAGCTAACCTAAATTGAGCGTGGTAGATGAACTTCGTGCTTTAAGCACCGAGGACCTGGCCAAGCTGCTGGAGGAAACGCAGCAGGAGCTGCTCAACCTCCGCTTCCGCCTGGAAACAAAGCAGCTGGTGAACCATCGCGAACTGGTGCGGGTGAAGAAGAAGATCGCCCGAATCAAGACGATAATGAGAGAAAGAGAGCTGGGGATAAGGTAGCCTTATGGAGACAAAGCGTAAAACCAGAGTTGGCCGTGTCATCAGCAACCGGATGGATAAGACGGTGGTAGTGGCGGTGGAGACGCCCAAGCGCCACCCGCTGTACAAGAAGACCATCATCAGAGAGGTGAAATACAAGGCGCATGATGAGAAAAATGCCTGCCAGATAGGCGACGTGGTCAGAATTGTGGAGACCCGCCCCCTCTCCAGACACAAGTGCTGGCGTGTCGCCGAGATAATAACCAAAGGAGAGGTGGCCGAGGTCAAACCTGAGGAAATAACCTAAGCTGGGTGCAGAGAGATGATTCAACCCTATACCAGACTTAAAGCAGCCGACAACACTGGTGCCCGAGAGATCATGTGCATCAACGTGCTCGGTGGCACCAGGAAAAAGTACGCCCGCGTGGGAGACATCATCGTGGCCTCGGTGAAGAAAGCCATCCCCGGGGGCGCCATGAAAAAGGGAGACGTGGTGAGGGCGGTTATCGTGCGCACCGCCCAGCCCTACCGCCGCCCCGATGGCTCTTATATCAGGTTTGATGAAAACGCGGCGGTGATTCTCACCGATAAGAACAATCCCAAGGGAACGCGGATCTTCGGGCCAGTGGCCAGAGAGCTAAGAGACAAGGACTTCACCAAAATCATCTCGCTGGCGCCAGAAGTTCTGTGAGGTTGGCTAGGATGAAGATCAGGAAGAATGATACCGTGCTGGTTATTGCCGGTAAGGATAAAGGTAAAAAGGGTAAGGTGCGCTTTGCCTACCCGAAGAAGCAGCGGGTGCTGGTTGAGGGGGTTAACTTCGTCAAGAAGCACTCCCGGGCCAGAGGGCAGGTGAGGCAGGCTGGCATCATTGACCTGGAAGCGCCCATTCACGTCTCCAACGTGATGCTGCTCTGCCAGAAGTGCAACCGCCCCACCCGCGTTGGCTTCACCTTCCTTGAGGATGGCAGAAAGGTCAGAATCTGCCGCTCCTGTAAGGAGGTGATTGACTGATGGCGTCACGGCTCAAGGAAAAATATCGCCGTGAAATCGTTCCCGCCCTGATGGAACGCTACGGATACAAGAACATAATGGAGGTACCCCGCCTGGAGAAGGTGGTGCTCAATATCGGCCTGGGCGAGGCCATCCAAAACCCCAAGGCCCTGGAATCAGCTGAGGCTGACCTGGCCGCCATTTCCGGGCAGCACCCCGTGATCACCCGGGCCAAGAAATCCATCTCCGCCTTCAGGCTGAGGGCAGGGATGCCCATCGGGCTCAAGGTAACCCTGCGGGGAGAGCGCATGTATGACTTTTTAGACAAACTGATGAACGCGGTTCTACCCCGGGTACGGGAGTTTCAAGGGGTCTCCCCCAAGGCCTTTGACGGCCGGGGTAATTACACGCTGGGGCTCAAGGAGCAAATCTCCTTCCCAGAAATAGACTATGACAAGATAGATAAGCTGCGGGGGCTGGAGATATCTATCGCCACCACCGCCAAAACAGACGAGGAAGGCAGACACCTCTTGGAACTATTGGGCATGCCTTTCGCCAAGGATGGAACGGAGTAACTTATGGCTAAGAAGTCAAAGATTGTGAAAGCGATGCGCCCGGCCAAATACAGGGTGCAGCAGCACAACCGCTGCTCGCTGTGCGGGCGGCCCCGTGCCTATATCCGCAAATTCGGGCTGTGCCGCATCTGTTTCCGCCGCCTGGCGCTTGCCGGCCAGCTGCCGGGAGTGAGGAAATCAAGCTGGTAAAATGACTGGGGGGAAATATGACCGTCTCTGACCCAATTGCCGATATGTTGACCCGAATCCGCAATGCCGTTATGGCCAGGCACGAGTACGTGATGGTGCCCGCCTCAAGGATGAAGCTCTCCATTGCCAGAATCCTCAAAGAGGAGGGCTTCATCACCGACTACGAGGTGGTCAGAGGCAAGCCGCACCGGGTAATCAAGATACACCTGAAATATACTGACAACAACCAGCCGGTCATCTCCGGTCTGGAAAGGGTGAGCAAGCCCGGACTGAGGGTATACGTGGGACGGAAAGAGATTCCCCGGGTCTATGGTGGCCTGGGTATCGCCATCCTCTCCACCTCCAAGGGGGTGAAAACCGGCCATCAGGCCTGGCGCCAGGGGATTGGCGGGGAACTCTTGTGCTATGTTTGGTAGGTTTGGAGTGACGGATTATGTCTAGAATCGGACGGATGCCAATACCACTGCCACCAGGGGTGACGGTGAATATTGAAAAAGGCCGGGTTACCGTAACCGGGCCTAAGGGGGAACTCAGCCGCCCGATCAGCCCAGATATGCAGATCGTCCAGCAGGATAACACCTTGATCGTTTCGCGCCCCTCTGATAGCAAGGAGCACCGCTCCCAGCACGGGTTGACGCGAAGTCTGCTGGCCAACATGGTAACCGGGGTGAGTAGTGGCTTTGATAAGTATTTGGAAATAGTCGGGGTTGGCTACCGGGCAGAAAAAAGTGGAGACAAACTAGTATTGCGCGTGGGGCACTCCCACCCCGTGGAGGTATCCCCCATACCCGGCGTTACCTTGGCCGTGGAGGGGAACCGGATCAAGGTCTCCGGGATTGACAAGGAAGCGGTGGGGGAGATGGCTGCCAGAATCAGAAAGATTCGTCCCCCTGATGCCTATAAAGGCAAGGGCATCAGGTACGCCGGAGAGGTAGTCCACCTCAAGCCGGGCAAAGCCGGTAAGGTTGGAGGGAAGAAGTAAGTATGGGAAAGCTCACGCCAAGGCTAGCTCGCCTGAGAAGACACGCTAGGGTTAGGCAAAAGGTGAAGGGCACGCCTTCCCGGCCGCGCCTCTGCGTTTTCCGCAGCCTAAATCACATTTACGCCCAGGTAATCGATGACGTCAAGGGGCACACCCTGGCCTCGGCCTCAACCCTTGACCCGGAGATAAGGCCCCAGACCAATGGTAAAACCAAGGCGGCCGAGGCGGAACTGGTGGGAGCGCTGATAGCCAAACGAGCCCTGAGCAAGGGGATAACAGAGGTAGTCTTTGACCGCGGCGGCTACAAATATCATGGCCGGGTGAAAGCCCTGGCTGAGGCCGCCCGGCAGGGAGGGTTGAAGTTTTAGTAAAGATGGCCAAACTCAAGAACAAAACGATCAGCAAAATAGACCCTACTGACCTAGCCCTGACCGACAGGCTGATGTACATCAACCGGGTGGCCAAGGTAATGAAGGGGGGCAAGCGCCTCAGATTCAGCGCCCTGGTGGTCACCGGGGACAGTAACGGACACGTCGGCCTGGGCATTGGCAAGGCCAATGAAGTGCCCGCGGCGATAAGCAAGGGAGGGGCAGCGGCGAGGAAGAACCTGATCAAGGTACCCCTCGCCGGAACCACCATTCCCCATGAGATAACCACCAGCTTCGGCGCCGCCAAGGTTATGCTCAAACCAGCGGCCCCGGGCACCGGGGTTATCGCCGGGGGCAGCGTGCGGGCGGTGCTTGAGGCCGCCGGCATCAAGGATATCCTGACCAAATCGCTGGGTAGCTCCAACCACATCAACGTGGCCAAGGCGACGATGCTCGCCCTCAGCCAGCTTAAAGATCCCCAAGAGCATCTTGCCCGACTTAAAGGAACCCCCAATGCTGAGGAGGAGGCGACGAGCAGTGGCTAAACTGCGCATCACCTGGGTCAAAAGCGGCATCGGCTACCGGAAAACCCAGAAGAGAACCCTGGCCGCGCTCGGTTTTCACCGCTTAAACCAGAGCGTTATCCATGAGGATAATATGGCCATTCGGGGCATGATCAATAAAGTAAGACATCTAGTCAAGGTGGAGGAAGTAAGCTCGTGAGACAGGATCATCTCTCCCCGCCCCCTGGCGCCAAGCGAGCCAGGAAACGAGTGGGGCGAGGCAACAGCAGCGGCCATGGCACCTACTCCGGACGGGGCTTAAAAGGACAGAAGTCCCGCAGCGGGAATAAGGTGCGCCCGGGCTTTGAGGGCGGGCAGCTGCCTTTAATCAAGCGTCTGCCCCGCAAGCGTGGCTTCACCAATATTTTCCGCACCGAGTACAGCATCGTCAACCTGGGTAGGCTCAATATCTTTGCGCCGGGAAGCGAGGTAACGCCAGAAAAGCTTCTCTCCGCGGGGCTGGTGAAATCTCTGCGCCGGCCAATCAAGATTCTGGCCAATGGTGAAATAAGCCAGCCCATTACCATTAAAGCGAACAAATTTTCCGCCGCCGCTAAAGCCAAGATAGAAGCAGCCGGGGGTAAAGTTGAGGAGGTGGAGTATGCGGCCACGGCAAACTAAGCCCAAACTCCTCCAGGCCATGCTTGACGCCTTCAGTCTGCCTGACTTGAGGCGCCGCATCCTGATTACCATCGGCATCCTGGTCATCTTCCGCTTTGTGGCGCACGTGCCTCTTCCCGGGGTGGACCAGAGCGCTCTCCAGGCACTCTTTGAGCGCAACGCCCTGATGGGCATGCTTGACCTGTTCAGCGGTGGCGCCATGCGACGGCTTAGCGTGGCCGCCATGGGGGTCTATCCCTACATCACGGCGTCAATTATCATGATGCTGCTGGTGCCAGTTATCCCGCGCCTGCAGGCCCTTTCCCAGGAGGGAGAAGCCGGCAGAAACAAGATAAATCTCATCACCCACTGGATGGTGATACCTCTAGCCTCCATCCAGGGCTACGGGCAGCTGGTCTTCCTCCAGCGTGAAGGCGTGGTCAGCAGCGTTGACCCGCTGGCCATGACCGCCATGGTGCTGTCCATGGTGGCGGGCACCATTTTTCTAGTCTGGCTGGGTGAGCTGATCACCGAATATGGCATCGGCAACGGCATCTCACTCATCATCTTCGGGGGCATCGTCGCTCGTCTGCCGGAGATGATTGGGCAGGGCTTTTTGGCCAAAGAGAACTTTCTTGGGCTGTCTCTCTACGTTATCATCTTGGTGCTCACCATTGTGGTCATTGTCATCTTCACCGAGGCACACCGCCGCATCCCAGTACAGTATGCTAAAAGCGTCTTCCGCGGTGGCCGCATGTACCGGCAATCAGGAACCACGCATATCCCGTTGCGGGTGAATGCCGCGGGCATGATCCCGCTTATCTTCGCCATGTCTCTGGTCATCTTCCCGGGCATCGTGGCCAGCTACTTCGCCAACCCCGCTGAGCCCAACTTCGCCGACTTTGTCATGCGCGTGTTCAACCCCAATGCCCCTCTGCCGCTGGGCCTATTTTACTGGGGTCTCTATTTTCTCATGGCGGTGGCCTTCACCTTCTTCTACACCATGGTCATCTACCAGCAGCAGGATTTGCCCGGGGTCTTGCAGCGCCAGGGAGGGTTTATCCCCGGTATTCGTCCCGGGAAAAACACCGCGACCTACCTCAATGGCGTCATCAACCGCATTACCTGGGGTGGCGCCCTTTTCCTGGCCACGGTGGCGGTGATGCCCTTTATCGCCCGGCAGATCACCAATGTCCAGGTGATACAGATATCCAGCCTGGGGTTGATCATCATGGTGGGCGTGGTGCTGGATACCATGAAGCAGCTTGAGGCGCAGCTGGTCATGCGGCGCTACGAGGGATTTATACGCTAGATGAGGTAAGGAGTATCTAGGTATCGGGGCCGATAACACACCCGATACAGCGAGGAAAAAGTTAGCCAACAGGAGCCAAAGTTGTATCTTATCTTTCTCGGCCCCCCTGGGGCAGGTAAAGGAACCCAGGCGGAAGCGGTCGCCAGAAGACTCAATCTGGCTCACATCGCCCCCGGAGACCTATTCCGGCAGGCGGTGGAGCAAGGGACCGAGCTGGGCCTTAAGGCCAAATCCTACCTGGAGAAAGGGGTGCTCGTTCCGGACGGCATAACCATAAAGATGGTGCTGGAGCGGCTGGAGGCTCCTGACTGTGAAGCTGGAGTAATCTTTGACGGCTTTCCACGGAATTTGGAGCAGGCCAAGGCGCTGGAACAAGCCCTGGCCAAGGAGTCCAAAGTCATAGACAAGGTGATATATATCAAAGTGTCCCAAGAGGAACTGGTAAGACGGCTCAGCGGGCGCTGGCTTTGTCGCCATTGCCAGGCAGTTTATAATATAATAGATTCTGCACCCAAAATTTGGGGCAAATGTGATAAGTGTGGCGGGGAGCTGTATCAACGCCCTGATGACGCCCCTGAGACAGTGAAAAAGAGATTGGAGGTCTATGCTGCCGAGACCGCACCACTGATAGACTACTACGCCCGCAGTGGTAAGCTTTTGGAAGTTGATGGTGAGGCAAGCGTTGAAGAGGTAACACGGAGAATCGTGGCCGCCCTCGGTAAGGGGGAATATGTAGCTAGATGATCATCATCAAGAATGATGAAGAGCTTGTCTGCATGCGGCAAGCGGGGAGAATCGTGGCCATTATATTGGAAATATTAACTAAAGAGATAAAGCCGGGGATGGAAACCGGAGAGTTAGACGCCATCGCCGCCCGGGAACTGGAGAGGCGGGGGGCCAAGTCCTCCTTCAAGGGCTATCACGGGTTCCCGGCCAACCTCTGCGTCTCGGTGAATGATGAGGTGGTGCACGGCATCCCGGGAAAGCGGGTGCTGCGGGAGGGGGATATTGTCTCCCTTGACTTTGGCGCCATCTTTGAGGGCCTTCAGGCTGATGCCGCGGTGACCGTGGGCGTGGGCGAGGTAAGCCCTGCGGCGAAACGGCTCATGGCCACCACCAAGGGTGCCCTGGAAGCAGGCATCAGCGCCGCCCGCGCCGGGGCCAGGCTGGGAAATATCTCAGCCGCCATTCAGCACTACGTGGAGTCAAGAGGTTACTCGGTAGTGCGCGAATATACTGGGCACGGCATTGGCCGCGAGATGCATGAGGAGCCGCAGATACCCAACTTCGGCCTGTCTGGGCAGGGGCCGGTGCTGAAAAAAGGCATGACCCTCGCCCTGGAGCCCATGGTGAACATAGGCGATTGGCGCACCCGGGTCAGTGATAACCACTGGACAGTGCTCACTGCCGATGGCAGTCTTTCCGCACACTTTGAACACACCATTGCCATTACTGACGGTGAAGCGGAGGTGCTGACTAAAGAGGTTTATGCCTAAAAAGGAGACGATTGAAGTCGAGGGGACAGTGGTGGAGGCGCTGCCCAATGCCATGTTTCGCGTTGAGCTGGCCAATGGGCATATGGTGCTGGCGCACATTTCGGGTAAAATAAGAATGCATTATATCAGGGTTCTGCC